>JAPLSS010000767.1 GCA_026398515.1 Candidatus Sumerlaeota bacterium
AGTGGCGTCAGTCCAGCTCCACTTCGTAAATATCCCCAAACTTCCGGGCCAGCGCCTGCAGGAACGGCTCGGCGCTCAGGCCCTCGCCGCAAACGTCGGCGACCATCCGCTCGGTCGTCTTCGTCCGCCCCACCTGGTGAATGTTCAGGTTCAGCCAGTCGCGGATCGGAAGCAGTTGGCCCAGTTCCAGCAGCGTTTCCACGTCGCTCAGTTCTTCGCTTAGCCGGCGAAAGATCTGGGCGGCGTACAGGTTGCCCAGCGCGTACGTCGGGAAATAGCCGATCAAGCCGTGCGCCCAATGAATGTCCTGCAACACGCCCCGCGCGTCGTCCGGCGGCTCGAGGCCCAGCAATTCCACCATCCGCGCGTTCCACAAGGCCGGCAAATCGTCCACTTCGATCGAGCCTTCGATGAGGCCCGCCTCGATTTCAAACCGCAGAATGATGTGCAGCGAATACGTCGTCTCGTCGGCCTCGACGCGAATCAGCGAAGGCCGCACAACGTTGACCGCGCGGTAAAAGTCCTCCGCCGTCGCCCCGCCCAGCGCGTCGGGGAACGTCTCCCGAGCCGCGGGGAAATAATGGCGCCAGAACGCGCGGCTGCGCCCCACCAAGTTCTCCCACAGGCGCGACTGCGATTCATGCGCCCCCAGCGACGGCGCCGCGGCCAGGACCGTGTCCCAATGGTCGGGATGGAAGCCCTGCTCGTAGAGGCCGTGTCCGCCCTCGTGCATTGTCGAAAAGAGACCCGCGGCGAAATCGTTCTCATTGATTCGAGTCGTCAGCCGCACGTCCAGCGGATGCGTCCCGCTGGTGAACGGGTGCGCCGAACGGTCCTGCCGCCCCGCGTCGAGGTCGAACCCCATGTCGGCCAGGACGCGCAAGCCGAAGTCCCACTGCTTCTGAAAATCGTAATGGCGTTCGAGCAGATCGCGCGCCGACCCGTCCGGCGCCTCGGCGATTTGGCGGACCATGCGCGACAGCCGCTCGCGCAACGTCGCGAAGATCGGGCGCAGGCGCGCCGCCGTCATCCCGCGCTCGTAGTCCTCCAGCAGCGCGTCATAGGGCGAATCCTCGTAGCCGTAGGCCTCGGCCTTGCGCCGCTGCAAGTCGACGATCTTCTTCAGGTGCGGCGCGAAATGCCGGAGTCGCGATTCCGCCCGCGCCTGGCGCCACGCCTCGACCGCCAGCGCCGTCGTCTCCGCCAGCTCGCGCACCAGGCTCTCGGGCAGTTTCGCCGCGCGGTCGTAGTCATACCGCGTCTCGCGCGCCACCGCCTGTTCCAGCGGACTCAGCCGCGCCTGAAGCGTCTTGCGCCGCAACGCCGTCAGCAGCCGCCCGACCGCCTTGTCCGTCCGCTTGGCGTGGATCAGCCCCGACAACGTGGCGAGTTGGCGCGCGCGCATGGCCAAGCCCTTGGGCGGCATGTGCGTCTCCTCGTCCCAACTCAGCAGGCTTTCCGCGCCGGCCAGGTCCGCCGCCTCGCGCGTGCGCGCCATCAACTGCTCGTATTCCGTCGGGGGCATGTTCGTTCCCTCCGCGCCAGGGGATAGGCGCCATTGTTGGCGCGACGGCGAAAAACTCAAGGGTGTTGACGTGGCGCGGGCTTTCCGGCCCGTGCGCGGAGCCCGCTCCCGTCTTGCTCCATCACAGGCGAGAACGCCGGCGCCACGTCAACGCCCCACTTCGGGGCTCGCCGGGAGCCGCCCTTGCTCTTCGCGTCTCCGGGGTGGACAAAGCGAACGCGAATCTGATATTCCAGGCCGCTCGGAGAACAGTCCGCGGCTTTCGGCGCCACAGTCCAAAGGAGCCCCTCCATGATTCTGTCCGCCAAACCCGATTTCGACGAAGCGCGAACCCGGTGGAATCACTTCTGGAACGGCGAGGTGTACAAGCGTCCCCTCGTGCTGGCGGAGTGCAACGACGGCCCGGCGAGGGCCAACCCGGCGATCAATCGCTATCTCAGGCCGGCCCGAGGACAGTACCAGCAGGTTCTCGACGAGATCGACGAGTACCTCGAAGTCCACCGGTTCCTTGGCGAATCCATGCCGGGGTTCCACGTCGACCACGGCCCCGACCAATACGCGGCCTTCCTCGGCGCCGAGTTCAAGTTCTCCCAGGAGTCGCCCAACACCAACTGGGTCGACCCCATCGTCGAAGACTGGGAATCATTTCTTCCCATTCGCTTCGACCGGAACAACCCCACGTTCCAGAGCGTCCTCAAGTTCGCGCGGCTGATGGCCGAGCGCGGCAAAGGGCGCTACCTGGTCCGGTCGATCGACGCGCACTCGCACGCCGACATGCTCAGCGCCCTGCGCGGCCCGCAGCGCTTCTGCATGGACTTCATGACCTGCCCCGACCTGATCGAGCGCGCCATGGCGGAGGCGCGCAAGATGTTCCCCATCGTCTACGGCGCGGTGTACGAAGCGGGCGGCATGGGCGGCGCGAAGGGCTGTGCGCAATTGATCTGGAGCGAAGGCAAGTGCGGCGTCATCCAGTGCGACTTCATCATCATGCTCGGCCCCGAACACTTTCGCCGCTTCATCCTGCCCGCCATCGAAGAGGAAGCCAACTACCTCGATCACTGCATCTTCCATCTCGACGGCCCCGGCGCGTTCCGGCATCTGGACGACCTGCTGGCCGTGAAGAAGATCGGCGTCATCCAACTGGTCCCCGGCGCGGGCAAGCCGCCGGCGCACACCTGGATCGGCCACCTTAAGCGTTGCCTCGCCGCCGGCAAGGGCGTCCAGGTCTATGGCCAGGGATTGGACCTGGACCGCATCAAGGTCCTGCACCGCGAGCTGGGGCCGAAGGGCGTGATCTACTGCCCTACGGTCCATACGCGCGAGGGGATCGAAGAGATTCTGAAGTGGCTGGAACAGAATACGTGAATGTCGATTGCCGATTGTCGATTGCCGATTTGTGATTGTCGATAGTCGATAGCCGATTCCCGAGAGCCCATAGGCGATTTCCCATGAAACGCTGGTGGTTGGTCACATGCCTCGCCTATGTCGGCCTGCTGGGGCTGCTGGCCGCGCCGTTGCTGCTGCTCTGTTTCTCCGATGTCCCGCCGGGCGACGGAATGTACCAGCCGCCGCGGGTCAGCCCGTCGGAAGCGCTTGGGATTTACCGAGAGCCCCTCTTTTGGATCTTGGTTGCGGTCGGCGCCGTGTGCCAGGGCCTGTTTCTGCTCATCCCCGTCCGGGCGGCGGAGGCGAGGCCCGTTCGCCGACGCCATGTCCTCAGCGCGGCGATCGTGTGCGCTTTCTTGTTCACGCTTCTCATCCTCCTCTTTGCTCTTTCGTTGACGATGGCGTGGTTTCGCGACAACATTCCCGAACCGCTTGCCTGGGGGGAGTTGTGCGCAACGGGCCTTCTCTGGGTCTTCTGGGGGATCGTCTTCTATCGCCTCTATGATCCCGATGATCCACTCGCGTTGACTCATCGGCTCGGGCGCTGGCTCTACCGCGGGAGCATCGCCGAGTTGCTGGTGGCCGTGCCGAGCCACGTAATCACCCGGCAGCGGAACGATTGTTGCGCTCCCGCAGTCACTTTCTGCGGCATCGCGACCGGATTGTCCGTGATGCTTCTGACCTTTGGCCCCGGCGTTTTCTTTCTGTTCGCGGAACGGCGGCGCCGGTTGCAGCCGAGAAAGACGCAAGAGACGAAGACGCTTCTTCCCGGCCAGCCTGTTTGATGACTGCGAGGGTTCGGATGGATTGGCTCAGCCGAGTCTTGGAAGGCCCCGCGTCTTATGCCGGTCACGGAGCGCCTCCTCCGCGCGACCCCTCCCGTCAGGCCTTCCCGCGCCCTGTCCTGTCCTGCCTTGTGTCGCCCGCGCCGCCATGGCTTCTGGAACGCTGGCGGATGAATCCCTTCATCCTTCATGCCGAGCGACGGGCGGAATGGCGCGGGAGCAAGGCCGTGCGCCGGCTCCTCGCCGCGACGCTGATCGTTCTGGGATGGGTCATGTTGGCGAGAATGCCGGCGCCGTTTGCCGTGGGCGATGCCGGCATTAGATTCCCGAATCTTCCGTCGTTTGACCTCGAGACGCACCTCATCGTCGGCGCCTTCACGCTTTTTCTCCTGCGCTATCTGATCCAACTTGGCGATCGCGCGACGTGCGTCGACGATTTAGAGAAGGACCACCTGTCCTTGCTGCTCCAGGCGCCGCTGAGCGCCACGGACTGCTTCCTGGACCCGCTTCTGTTCGTCTGCTGGAAAATGCGCCGAACGATCGGCGTGCTCTTTGCGCTGGCCGCTGTGTGGTTTCTTTGGCGCGGCCTCGTCGACCCTTCGTGGCGCCGATGGCCGGGGGCCTGTGCGCCGGGCCTCTTCCTGTGCAACCTGGCCGTATTCTCAGGGATCGCCGCGGCGGCGCAATGGATCGCGGAATGGAATGCCTTCGTCGGCCGGCGATGGCCGTTCGCGCGCTGGGTCGCCGATGGGCTCGCCTCCATCGCGCTGGCTCTTGTAGCCTGGACCCTCGCGCTGGCCTGCTTGCATTTCACGCTGCGGCGTCAATACGTCGTGGCGGCGCTGTTCAACGCCGTGTTCCTTCTGGGCTTCGGCGGCCTGGTCTTCGTGTGCGGCCGCGACACGTATCGGCAGGCCATGTCGATCCTGGAGGTTCGCTACGCCAAGGCGCAGCCATCATGAAACCAACCGCCGGGCTGCGACGCGGAAAGAGGGTGTGCGGAGTGCCGTCTTCAGGCGGCCCCCGCCGTCAGTCGTTGCGGCATTCCGCCTGAAGGCGGGACTTCATACTCCCTGCTTTCATCGCGCCTGTTCACGGATACTGCTTCGGATTGTGAATCTCGCCATGGCAGGAGAGAAAGCACTGGCCGGCGCGCGGACCCGACGACTGATACTCAAGCCGCCCGCCGATCGGCTCCGGCGAGACGACATCCAGATCGAAATTGATCAGGTGGGCGTTGTTCATCGGGTTGCCCACGTTGAGGTCGATCCCGTGCGCGTCGTGGCAGACCGAGCAGGGCGTCCGTTCGTCGGCGACGTGCTTCTTGTGAAACGTGAACGTGACGTCGTTTAGGATGCTTGAGCGGTTGTGGCACCCATAGCACAAGGCGTAGGACGTCGGGCTTTCCGACACGTTGTCCCCCGTCCGATATTGCTTCGCCAGCAGGAATTCGTGGTTCGACCCATGCGGCCCGTTGGAGCCGATCTGGTTCGGCTGCGCCGTGTCGTTGTTGTGGCAGTCGGAGCAGTAGATCAGCGACGCCGGCGTAAGCGGCGAAAGGAGACTCGGCACGTCGGGGTTCTTGCCCGCCGCTTCGACTGGATGATACGACGGGCTGGCGGTCGAGAAGTCCTTGCGCGCGTTGCCCGACGGGATTTGACGGTGGATGAGGTCCATGATCGCGACGGGATGGTCGGCGTGGCACTTGAAGCAGATCTCGTATTCAAAGCTCGACTCGTCCAGCGGATTGCCCGCGGCGTCGATGCCGCTGACGCCCTGCAGCACGCCCTTGACGAACGGCGGCGAAGCCGACGCCAGCCGCGCGCGGTGCGGGTTGTGGCAGTCGACGCACTCGACGTGAGTGGAGGCCTGAAGCGGACTCTCGCCCGCCTGGTGCACGCCTTGGAAGATCTGCACCGGGTGGGTGAACGGTTTCTGGAACAAGGGACGCATGTTGAACGACGCCACGTTTCCGTCGTGGCAGACAAAACACACGTCCTCCTCGACCGACGACGTCAGCAACTCCTGCAGGCCGCCGGCGTGGTGCGGCAGGTGGCAGTTCAGGCAGGCGTTGGCGCTCACGTCGGGGAAATCCGTGTGCGGCCACGGGTCCGGCGGCGCGCCGTTCCATTGCCGATTGGACAGGGCGTGCGGCGTCTGGTCGAAGAAGGCGATCTGATGGCACTGCCGGCAAAGGAAGGAATGGATGTTGTCGACCACCAGGAAGTCGCCGAACTGGTCGTCGTGCGGGTCATGGCACGTCGTGCATTGCAGCTCCGAGCTGGGGTCGAGTTTGACGCGCGGGTCCCATTGCGTCGGCGGGGTCAATTGGCCCGGCAGCGCCGAAGGTCGCCCATGGCGATCGTCCCGTCGTGACAACTCAGGCATAGCTTGGACGAGCCGGTCGGCTGGCCTGGCAGCGCTTTGAGGGTCGGGCTGTCGTAGGGGATGTAGGCGGCGGCGGAATCGCGGCGGTTCCACAGCGGCGCGTCGGCCCGCCCGCCGTGGGGCGTGTGGCAGAAGATGCAGACCCGCTCTTCGGACAGCGCGCGCACCGGCCCCGGCCCGGAGACCGAGAGGTTGTGCCTGGAGTTGATGATGGTGGCACCCCGGGCCGCGTTGAGCAGGCACAGAGCCGCGAGGAAAAGCGCGATGGTCCGATGATGTCTCATTCCGCAAGTCCCGAAAGGGTTGGCCACAAAGAACCTGGAGGAACATCGCTGCAATCAAGTATTCACCACAAAGGCACGAAGGACACGAAGAAGAGAAAAGCCGTTTCGGTTGCGGTTCTTCGTGTCCTTCGTGCCTTTGCGGTGAGTACTTGGTTGCGGCTATTGGGTCTCGGTCAACAGCCGGAACACCTGGATGCGGCTGTTGTAGCTGTCGGCCACGAACAACAGATTCTGCGCCGGATCGAAGGCCAGCCCCGCCGGCAGCCAGAACTGCCCGGGGCCGGCGCCGGAGCCGCCCAGGCTGAGAAGCAGCGCCCCCTGCGCGTCGAAAAACTCGATCGCGTCGTAGAGGCCTTCGACGACCATCACCCTCCCCTGCGAATCGACGGCCACGCCTTTCGGTTTGGAAAACGCCCCCGGCGCGTCGCCCAGGCGGCCAAAGGAACGGACCGGCGCCCCGTCCGCGCTCAACAACTGCGCGCGGAAGTTCATGGAATCCGTCACGGCGATCCGGCCTTCTGGATCGACCGCGACGTGCGTCGGGTAGTTGAACTCGCCCGGCCCCTCGCCGTATCGGCCCATCGAACGAAGCGCCCGTCCCTGGAGATCAAACACGCCGATGCAATGCCTGAGCGCGTCGCACACGTAGACCTCGCCCCGCGCCGCGCCGACCGCGATCCCGGCGGGGCGGCTCAGAACGCCGCGCGCGATGAACGAACCCAGCCATCGCCCCTTGACGTCGAACGCCTCGACGCTCCCCAGCCGCGAATCGCTGACGAGTATGCGCCCGTCGGGCAACGCCGCCACGCCCACGGGCGAAGGCAGGCCGCCTTCGCGCTTCGGGCCGATGGCGACGTAGCGCCGCTCTCCCCAGAAGAAAAAGTGCGTCATCGCCCGGCCCGGATCGGTCGCCAGCAGCCCGCCCGACGGATGGAGCGCCAGCGCGAACGGGCGAACCATCTTCGTGTCTTTCGGTCCGGCGAGCAGGTCGGCGAGCAGGCCCCACTTGCTGGCCGAGGTGAACAGGTCCTCCTGCTTGCGGACCTGCGTCACAAAGGCCACGCGCGGCTCTTCCGGGGGCGGCGGCCAGGCCAGCTCCCGGCTCCACTGCGTCGGAAACCCCTCCCATGGCCGCACCCGGCAGCCGGCCAGGCCGGCCAGCCCCGCGGCCAGCGCGCATACCGCGACGATGCGCCGAATCCGCGCATTGCGAGAGCCGTTCCTGGGGCGAGGCGCCTTCTCAATGGAGGGCATTTCGAACTCCCGCGCTCATTTCAGTTGAATCGCCTTCATCAGCTTGACGTTGTAATACCGAATGTCGTCCATCGGGCGGGGGACCTTGCCCGCCTCGAACGCCGCCTTGAGGTCTTCGATCGCCGTGCGGATCGATCGCCGCGGAACGAACCCCAGCTCGCGTTTGATCCTCTCGGAACTGATGTGATACGAGCGCAGATCGTTCGTCGGCGTGGTGACGATCTCCACGCCGTCCTTTCCGACGACGTCGCGCACGAGTTCGGCGATGGCCGCCACGGTCATGTTGTCCCAGCCGGCGTTCCACACCTTGCCGGCGATTCGTTCGCCCGGCTCTTCCAGGAGTTGCATATAGAGGTCGGTGATGTCCTCGATATGAATGTTCGGCCGCTTCTGCGTTCCGCCGAAGACCGTGATCCTGCCGGTGTTGATCGCCAAATTCGTCAGAATATTGACCGTCAGATCCAGCCTCAAGCGCGGGGAATAGCCGCACACCGTCGCCAGCCGAATCGACACGGTGACAAAGCCCGGCGAGTTCGCCTGGCGAATCATCTCTTCCGTTTCGGCTTTGTATTTCGAATACAGCGTCAACGGCTCGAGCGGCAGGTCCTCGGTCACGTTGGGCGCTTCCTTGATGCCATACACGCTGGACGACGACGCATTGATGAAGCGCCGGACCTTCGCCTGCTTCGCCAGATCGACCAACTGGAAGATCGAGTCGCGGTTGATCTGCCTGGTCAGCTCGGGATCGAGATCCGAGCTGGGATCGTTCGAGATGCAGGCCAGGTTGATCACACAGTCGATGTTTTGCAACGCGCGGCGCGTCGTTGCGGCGTCGCGCATGTCGCCCTTGACGATCTCCAGCCTGGGATCGTTCCTCGCCGAATCCAATACGTCTTCGCCGAAGATCATCAGGTCAAGGACGCGCACGCGCTTGCCCGCCTTCAGGAGTTTCGGCACGAGAACCGCGCCGACGTACCCCGCTCCGCCGGTCACCAGAATTGTATCCATCAACCGCTTGCTCTCCTTTCGCGGCGCCGTCCGGCCCAAGCTGCTTATTCGGCGCGTCCGAGCTCGCCGGAATCGGTCAACTCATAAATAGGCATTGTAGCAGCGGCGGATGGTAAGGCTGAAGCAAAACCGGCGTCAAGCGCCCCGGCTCAGAGGCTTCCGCAGCACCGCCGTGTAGTGAATGGGCATTTCCCGACGGATCAGCGGCTTGAGCGAACGGATCTCCAGGATGGCGAAATGAGCGGCGAACAACACTCGCAGCCCGTCCTCCGTGAACCGCCAGCAATCGGGCGCCGGGCCGTGAATTCGGAGGTTGAAGGGCGTCGTGCACAGCAGGTGACCTCCGGGCCGCAACACCCGAGCCAACTCTTCCACCGCGGCGAATGGGTTTCTCGTGTGCTCCAACACTTCCGTGCACACGATCACGCCGAACGAATCCCCCAGGACCTGCGGCATGTGGCAGATGTCGGCGACGATGTCCGCCCCCGACGCCGTATCGATATCCAGCGTCGCGTACTCAAAACGCGAAGAGAACAAGCGGGTCGACAGGCTGTTTGGCTGCGGGCCGATATCGAGCGCCGGGCCTTCCAGCGGCAGCTGCTCCATGCAGCGCTTCAGAAAGCGGTTCACATTGCGGCGCACCGCTCCGGCATTGTCACGGCGCGCCCAGGGGTAAATAGTTCCCCGGTAGGCCGTCGCCGCCAGATTCCGGGCGATCTGTCCCAATGTCCCCATCATGATTCCCAGCCTTCTCTCAGGAACCCCGGCCATCCGGTTGCGATGGATTCACCCGGAGACGGTTGCCGCCGCCGCCCGAAGGATTTCCTCGGGACGATCCACCAGGAAATCCGGCTGCGCCGCGCGGAGCAGTTCCGCGGTCCGTATCCCATAAGTGACCGCGCAGGTCCGCAGGCCGCAATCCCGACCGGCGAGGACGTCGATTTCCGTGTCGCCCACCATCAGGGACTTCTCGGGCGCGGCAAGATCCAAATCGCGAATCAAGCGGCTCTTCACCGTCCAATCGCCAAAGCTGTTGCCCGACCGAATGCGCTGAAACAGGTCCGCGATTCCCAGCCACTCCAACTGCGCCGCCAGATTTTCCGGATGGTCGCGCAGCGTGACCAGCGCCATCGGACGCTCCTGATGAATCGCCTGCAGGACCTCCAGCGCCCCGCCTGTCAGCCGGTCGTATTTCAGGTATTCGCGGTCCTCGATCCGGCGCATTCGCTCCTCATAGAACCAAGGCACAACCGATTCCCCGCAGGTGCGCAGCACGATGTCGCGCGTCGAGACATGCCGCCGCCGCAACCCCCAATACACCTCCTTGGGCAGGCGCGGCAATTGGCGCTCCGCGAGGATATCCGAATAGACGCGGTAGAACCGCTCCGAAATGTCCAGCAGGGCGCCGTCGAGGTCAAACACCATCGGCGGCGGGATCGCGCTCATAGACCTCTTCCCAATAGCGCAGCATGCGCAGTCCGGCCTGGTAGCCCGAATAGCGAATGGGCTCTCCCGCGACGCAGTCCAAGAGGAACCGCGGCGCGTCCAACCCGGCCCGGATCGACAGAATATACGCCCCGCCGAATCGCGGGTTAATCTCAATGAATCGCAGGCCGTCGCGCCCGCGGATGCACTGGAGGTTCGCCGGCCCCAGAATCGGCAACGACGTGACGATCTTCTCCGCCCACGCCGTCATCTCAGGGTCGTTCACCGTCAGGCTCTTGGTCGAAAGGCCGCCTTTGACTTCCAAGCGCTTGCGCGGAACCGCGCCCACGAATTCCCCCCGCAAATCCGAAAACGTGTCGATCGTGTATTCCTCGCCTTCGATGCACTCCTCGATCAGCATCCCTTCGCTCCATGCGGCTTCCAGGTCGCGGCGCGAATCGATGCGCAGCACTCCCTTGGTCCCGGCGCTCTGGGGCGGCTTCACGATGCAGGGAAACCGGGCGGATTCGGGCGTGTAGCGCTGCGGCGATGGGACCCCCAGTCGCTCAAAAAACGCATGGGCCAACCGCTTGTCGTTGCAGGTGGCGATTGCCTCGGCGCTGGAGACCACGGCCACGGTCGGCGCAAAGGCCTCGCGGTGTTGCGCCACCGCCTCCAATTCCGGCTCCATGATCGGAATCAACAGGTCTGCTTTCCCTTCGCGGCAGATCGACCGCAGGGCCGCGACGTAGGCCACGGGATTCGTGGCCGGCGGCACGCGCCAGAACGCCTCGACGAACTTGCGCCCGGCGACGGCTTCCTGCGCGTCGACGCCGATCAATCGCGCCGTATGCGCCGTTTGCGCGCGCAGCGATTTCAACACATTCTGGCTGCCGGTCGAGCCAATGCTGGTGACGACAACGACGATGGCCATGGGTCCGGGTCATCTCCGCCGAGCGCCGCGGGCGTCGCGCCGCAGGCTCTCATAGAATTGGGCCAGCCGCCCGATCTGGCCGCGCATGCTGAGTTCGCTCCGCCGCAGCTGGATCACATTCCGCCGCATGGCGCGGAGATCCACGGAGTCGAGAATCCTTTTGAGATTCGGCAAATCCCCCAGCGCGATCGCAAAGCCCGTTCCCCATTCTTTGAGCAGCTGGGCCTCGTAATGCAATTCATCCGAGACGAGCGCCGGCGTGCCGGCCTCGAAGCCCGAGAACAGTTTGTTGCCCGTGGCGGTGGAGACTTTCTCCGGCGTGTTGGCCCGCGTTCCGCGCAGGAAGTGCAGTTTCGTATTCAGATCGAATCGCGCACAACGCCGATTCAGTTCGTCCACCGGCAGGAACGGCTCCCAATGGAAAAACGGGTGCTCGCGGTCCAGTTGCTCATAGTCCGAATAATCCAATCGAAAGACCAGGTTCGGGAAAATGTGGAAGTGAATTCCCTGATCGCAGATCACTTTCGCGATGTCCGCGAATTGGGAATAGCAATGCGTTTCGCGCGGGAAACTCATCGGAAAGACGGCTCCCGTGTAGAACAGATGATACTCCCCCGTTTCTTCGCTCAGCGGCTTCACGTCGTCCGGCGCGAAGAAATCCTCCAGGCAGTAATCGAGCAGATGAATCGTCGGCGCCTGGATGTCATACCATTGTTTCAGATAGTCGATCTCCGGACTCTTATACACCACCCCGTCCGCGCGCTCGTAGCAGAACTTCTCGTCGGCGATGTCGGCCGCGTGCGCCTGGCTGTCGCGCCCGTACATCACCGTCAGCGAATCGACGATATCGAATACCACCGGCGCCGCCGCCGTTTCGATGACCGCTTTGGCCGGCCAGCTCGGCTGGCCGAACGCATGAAACGCCAATGGGCGCCGCCGGCGCGTCAGCCGCTTGAGATGCCACACGTCGCGGAACGCCACGACCTCGTCGCAATATCGCGAAAACAGAGAGGGGTCGAACATGTGGCCGAAAAACGCGATCCGATGCCTTCCCAGCCCTTTCAACGCCGCCAACTGCTTCAACGGGCGCGTATGGCCGGAGAACGCGACATAGATGATCTCCGGCCGGTCGGCGGGCGAGGGAGAAGAGGGGCGCGGCAGGACTCGGGAAAGCGCGTAGAGCGCCGCATCGGCCAGCCACACCAGCGTTCCGAGGCACAGAAACCCGAACTTGAGCGCCCAGCGCAACAACTTCGGCAGTTTGCGCCCGGCCGCCGCCGCGCGGCTGTAGTGCGCTCCGCCCAAGTTGCGCATGGCGTGGTACTGGCGCCGCAGCGCGTGTTTGAGGCCATCCAGCATCGTTCGTAGCGCCACCCTTGGGCGCGTGGCAAGGTAGGGAGTCCCGCCTTCAGGCGGAATGCGTGATGGTCGACTTCAGCACGGCATGGGCCATTCCGCCTGAAGGCGGGGCTCCCTACTCTCCTTGCATGCCGCGGCCGCATTCAGGCTAGGAGATGGAATCCACGAATTCCATTGAAAAATCCGATGACGGCAAGGCATTTACAGAAGGCAGGCATTGGTCAACGAAGGGGCCGACTTGATGAAATCGCATCCGCCGTCGTCGCCCATCCGCAGCATCGCCATCGTCTTCGGCACCCGGCCCGAGGGGATCAAACTGGCCCCGGTGATTGAGGCGTTGCGCCTCCGGCCGCAGCGGTTTCGCCCCCTCGTCTGGGTCACC
>JAPLSS010000487.1 GCA_026398515.1 Candidatus Sumerlaeota bacterium
CGGCCTTCGCGCTTGAAGAAGCCGCCGGGGAATTTGCCCGCCGAATAGAACTTCTCCCGATAATCGACCATCAGGGGGAAAAAATCGTACTGCGGCGAGGGATTGTCGTCGGCGACGACCGACACCAAGACCACCGTGCCGCCCACGGTGGCCAGCACGCTGGCTTGCGCCTGCTTGGCCAGGCGTCCGTATTCGAGGATCAAATCCTCTTTGCCGTACGGAAGGCGTTGAGTTTCCGCGTTCGTAAACACGCGCGATCCTTTCGGCCGGCAACGGCAGGAGCGAGGGGAAGCGAAAGGACCGTCGCGCCCTTCAAGCGAGTGCGAAGAAGGAGCGTGTTTTCGGGCTTTTAAGCCTTGGCCACGCGCCCGGCGGCGCCTGGCCAACGCTTAAAACCCCGAAAGCAGGCCCTTCTCTTCTCGCCCGCCCCTGACCGAAGCGGTCATGTCATATTGAGGCGAAAATCGCCTCTGGCCCCATAGGCCTGGGAATCTTTTACCGGAAGTGGAATTGAAGATAAAGAAGAGTTTTCAGCTAAAAACGAGACGGGCGCAAGCGAATCGAGCCTGCCGGCGCTGCCAAACCCATTCCGGCCTAAGACGGTCTGACTCATCGGTGGGTTCGAGAGCTGGCCCGCCGCCCGCGGAGCGGCGGACTTCGCTATTGACACCCAGCGCGAACGGGCCGAAGTACAGGCGCATGGGTTTTCCGGCGGTTTGGCTACAAGAAGCGACTGTCCCCGTTACGGGGCGCTTAGTTTTCCACTCTTTTCCAACGCATGGAGATGGTCATGATGAAGGTCAAACACATCGCGGTCGTCACACTCATCTTGTGTTCGCTCCCGCTAGGGGCGTGCAGCCGGAGCAAAGGGGCCGGCGAAGGATCAACGCCCGGCGATCTGACGCCTCAAAGCGGCGGGGCGGTCGAGCCGTTCGGCCCGGGCGCCACGGGTCGGAACCTGGGGGACGAAGCGGGCCGCCTGACCGGCCCCGGCGTGAGCGCCGACCAGGTCCTCCAGAAAGTGTACTTCGACTACGACAAGGCGGACATCCGTCCCGATCAGCGCGCCGTTCTCGACAAGGACTATGAGTATCTGAAGGCCAACCCGAACCAACGGATCATCGTCGAGGGCCATTGCGACGAGCGTGGCACGGTGGAATACAACTTCGCCCTGGGCGAGCGGCGCGCCACGCAGGTCAAGGCCTACCTGGTCAATCGCGGCATCGACAAGGACCGCATCAAGTACATTTCGATGGGCAAGGAAGCGCCCGCCGTGCCGGGCCACAACGAAGCGGCGTGGTCGAAGAACCGGCGCGCGGAATTCAAGTTCGAGGAATAGCGCCGCGTTTCTCGTGACAGGGCTCTCGGTTCGGGTTTCTCGTTTCCTCGTTTCGGATTGAGACGAAAGGCGCCGGGCGCGAAGAATGCGCCCGGCGTTTTTTTCTTGCTTGCCGCCTCGGGTGTTGGAGAAGGATGGCGGCTCCACATCATCGGCAAAGGCGATGCGGCTATGGCGATTTCGCTTCCTCCAAGAACCCAAGGCGACTTCCGGCGCATTGAGCGCGTTTTGAAGCGCGAAGCCGGCGGCGACGGCGTCCCCTTCTTCGAACTGTTCATCAATCCGCACAAGCAACTGAACGAGGCGCTGTGGGGGGACGAGCCGCTGCGGTGGCCGGCGGATGCGACCGCGGAACAGCGGCTCGGCCGATGGAAGGTCGAGGCCATGCGCCGCCTGGGATACGACTTCGCCACCATCCATGCCGGCAATTTCTCGTTCACTCGCAAGCCGCGGCCGCAGGCGACAACCGACGCCGGCGAAACCCGCGCCTACGTGATGGCCGACACGCACGAGATCGCCACGCGCGAGGACTTCGACAAGCACCCTTGGCCCGAGGTCGAACGCGCGGAGTTCTCGCAGTTGGAGGCCGCCGCCGCGGCGCTTTCGGAGGGGATGAAGCTGATCGCCATCGGCCCCGGCGGCGTGCTGGAAAACGCGATGCACCTCCTCGGCTACGAGGGGATCAGCTACCTGCTGTACGACGATCCGGCGCTCGTGTCGGACGTGTTCGACGCGGTCGGATCGCGCATCGTGCGCCTGTTGGACAACTTGGCTTCGTGCGACGCGGTGGGGGCGGTGGCGCTCGGCGACGACATGGGTTTCAAGACGCAGACGATGCTGTCGACCACGGCGATGCGCAAATACGTCTTCCCCTGGCAGGCGAAGATCGCCAAAGCGGTCCACCGCCACGGCAAGCCGGCCATTCTCCACTCCTGCGGCAACCGCGTGGCGATCCTCGAAGATGTGATCGGTTGCGGATGGGACGGCATTCACTCCTTCGAGGACGCCATCGAGCCGGTCTGGGAGGCCAAGCCGAAGTATGGGAATCGAACGGCGCTTCTGGGCGGGTTTGACGTGGACAAACTGTGCCGCCTGTCCGAAGCCGAAGTGCGCGCCCACGTGCGTTTCCTCTTCGAGCGCTGCGCCCCCGGCGGCGGCTGGGCCCTGGGCAGCGGCAACTCCATTCCCGCCTACGTGCCGGCGCGCAACTACCTGGCGATGCTCGACGAGGGGCGGAAGTTGAATGGGTGGTAGGCGAAAGGGCGAATACGCGCAGCGCAGATCGGATGTCTGCCATCAAGGCAACGGGATTCCACAGGTTTGAGCGATGCGCCGGGCCAGATCCTCGAAATCCTTTCGGCAGCTCAGAACGGCATCCATGTGCGCCCCAATGGCGCCATCGGCGGGAAGTAGCTTGAAGATGGGCTTGCGCGCCTCCATCGCCATCGGCATCAGACTCTGATAGTGTTTGATCAGACTGAGGCAAAATGGATCCTGGGTGCCGGGGAGAAGGCTAACCGGTTCCTCATCGAGCACAAATCGCCGATAGACGCCTGGGATCCTTGAAACCCAACGGTCAAACGCCTTGGTTGGGCGACTTAAGCGAATGCGGTGTTGATGGATGACATAACCGGCCGGATGCATGGTTCCCTGGGGCAACGGCAGCCCCTCGGGCCTTCGTTTCAGGCGGTCGGACCACTCCAGGCTCCAACGGCGAAAAGTGGGACCCAGGTTCTTGAGGCCCTGGATTGAAAAGAGGTCCGGCGTCAGGGGAACCACCACATGCTCTCCGGCGATCAAAACCGCCCGATTGATCGCGCCTAGGTTCGGCCCGATGTCGATCAGGACCAGCTCCGCCTCGCGCGCCTCCGCCGCCTGAAGCATGATTCGATAAAACGCGCTGGTGGCGCGAAACGCGGCTTGGTCGCCGTCGTGGCAGCGCGGCCAGGCGTCGGACAGCCTGTCTTCGTACAGGGACAGCCCCAAATCGCCCACGATGAGCGCCAGATTATCGTCCAGTTCCTCGACATGCGGGGACGCGATGTCTCCCGTTCCGTCGAGAATCGGCTGGATGCATCCCAGGATCGTCTGGCGGTGTTCTCCCTCCGGCCACAACTCCTCGAACCGGTCTTCATCCAGACACATGGCGGAGAGATTGGCTTGCGGATCCAGGTCGCACGCCACAACGCTGATTCCCAGATCGGCGTACATCCAGGAGAGGTGATAGACTAACGAGGTCTTTCCCACCCCGCCTTTATTGTTGAAAAAGACAATCGTTTTCATGCCCGTCTCCTGACGATGACACAAAAATAGGTCGGCTCGATCTGGAATTCAACGGGCGGATTGCCATTCTGCTGCAATTCGGACTGCGCCAAGGGGATCCCGATCCCAAAGCGCTGAACATACCCCAGAACACGCATGAATTCCGCCAGGAGCGGGTTGCGGTAGTCCGTCGCGCCGGCGCCGAGGTTCTCTTTCGTCACTTGGCCGTACAGCCCGCCGGGGTTGGTGATTTCCACCCGGTCGGCGAACCAGTATAGGCGGACAGGCGCGTTGGTCAGTTCGTAGGACCGGTGCATCACCGCATTCCGAGCCAGTTGGCGAAGCGCGCCTACGGGGTAGTCCGGCGCGCGGATCTCCACGGGGCCGGCGCTGGGAACCGATTCCGTCGAGATGTTGATGTTCAACACCTCATCGATTGTCGATAGGACTTCGAGCAACGGGCCCGAGATCTGCTTTTGGTCCTTCACCGGATCGGTCATGGCAGTTCCGTCGAATCGGACGAACTGCACATAGGCGCCGGGATGGAATTGAAGCGGGTCTTTCCCGAACCCGAGCAAGGCGCCGTGGGTCGGTTTTCCTTCGACAGATAGAAACCGCAATGATTGGAGCTGCTGTTCGAGGCCGCGTTGATTCTCCGCCAGGACCTCTCCGCTAATCGCCGAGGGCAGGTAGGTCCGCCGGAAGAAATCCAGGTCGAGACTCTCCAGAGTCGCTTCCTCCACGGGACGGCTGTCGAACGGAAGGTCGCGTGACCTCCGCCGCTCCGAGAGACGCTTCTCCTCTTCCGGCGTCGCCAATTGCAGCGTCGAACCGACCCGCACCCACACTTGGCCTTGATACCGGACAGGTGGGCTGTCCGACGGTTGGACGAGGATCGCCAGCATCTCGCATCTCCGGATGACTCTCTTCTCCACAACCATGCTGGGAAGAGGCAGGATATTTCCGTCCGACCGCATATGGGCCACGATCTGGATCAGTTCATCGGTGATCGGCAGTCCCGCGCACGATCCGTCGTCTTTCGCGCCCAGGAAGATCACGCCGGGCTTGCCCGTGCCCGGCAGATCGTTGGCGAACGCGCAAATAGTCTTGCGGATCTTGCTCCGATCGCTCGTGGACTCCTTGCGCTCCACGAGGTGCGACTCCGGATCGAGGAGCATTTGCTCCAATTCGGCGTCATTGTACATGTCAGATCATCCTTGCAGCCCCAGGTCAAACGTCCTTCGACCGATAGTGCCTCAAGTCCTCTGGGGTAATCTCCTCTGGCGGCGCGAGGCGGCAGTGTTTCTCGGCGACGATTCTGAGGCCTTTCCCGGCCATCTCAGGATCGCCACTTCCTCTCTCAATTGCTCGCGAGTCGCCGTGGCCATCAGTTTGTTCTGGCGGCCGTTTGTTTTGGTCTGCGTAGGAGGCATCGTTCGCGAAAAATCAACTCTTCAAGACTGTTTCGACTATAGAATGCGCCGTGAACCGCGCGCAAGCCGATTCCCTCAGAACGCCGCAATTGTTGAGCTTTTCGCCCCGATTCCCCTCAAGGCGCCTGTCAACCCCGGTGCGAAACGACAGAAACCTGTTGACGACCCCCGAGGTTCCGGCGTAACGTGGCACAATCTGGAGGGTTGCGCGCCGTTGTCGGCTCTGCGCGCGGCCCTTGCGACTGCTCCTATTCCCGTTGGCGCGCGGCGCGGCTTGCGGAAGCCCGCCAAGCGCGAAAGCTGGCGCCGAACATGTACGAGCAGTTCTTCGGGCTCACCGAAGCCCCCTTCAACCTCACGCCCGACTCGCGATTTCTCTACCTCTCGCAACAGCACCACGAGGCGATGGCCGCGCTCCTGTTCGGCGTTCAGGAGCGCAAAGGGTTCATGTGCCTGACCGGCGAGGTCGGCTCGGGCAAGACGATTCTGTGCCGCGCGCTGCTGAACGAGCTGCGCGCGCGCCAGGTCCGCACCGCCATCATTTTCAACTCGTTCCTCTCGGACGTGGAGCTGCTGCGGACGATCAACGACGAGTTGGGGATCGCTTCGCACTTTGACGCCAAGAAAGAACTCATCGACCGGCTCAACCGGTTTCTCATTGAACAAAATCATACCGGCGGCTCGGTGGTTCTGGTGATCGACGAGGCGCAGAACCTGCCCACCGCCACGCTCGAACAAATCCGCATGCTCGGCAACCTGGAGTCGGAGACGGCCAAGCTGCTGCAGATCGTCCTCGTCGGCCAGCCGCAGTTGAACGACACGCTGGCCCGCGAGGACATGCGCCAACTGAACGACCGGATCAGCGTCCGCTACCACATCGGGCCGCTGCCGGAGGACGAGATCCTGCCCTACATCCGCCACCGGCTGTCGGTGGCAGGGGCAAAGGCGGACATCGACTTCACCGACAAGGCGGTGGCCAAGATCGCCGGGTTCACCGGGGGCATTCCGCGCAAGGTCAACGTGCTGTGCGACCGGTGCCTGCTGATCGCGTATGTGGCCAGCACGCTGTCGATCGACGGGGCCATCGTGCAGCAGGCGATTTCGGAGATCGGCGCCCCGCCGGCGACGAAGCCGGGCGCCCCGCCGTGGACGCGCGTCGCCGCGGAACGCGCGGCGCAATACGCGCCGATCGTCGGCCGATCCGGCATTTATGCAGCGCTGGCGGCGGCGGTTTTTTGCATCGCGGTGTCGGCGTGGGTGGCGCTGCGCAATCCGGCCCCGGCGCCGGAGGCGCCCCCGACGAAGGCGCGCGAAGTCGCCGGCGCCACGCCGATGCCCAAGCCGACGATGAGCGCGCTGGAGCGGCTGCGCCTGGAGGGCAAGAACCGGAAGACGGAGGCCGAGGCGAGCAAGACCGGCGAGAACGGCCCGGCGGAATCGGCCAAGGCGAAGAAGCCCGCCCCGGGGGTGAATCTGGCCACTCCAGCGATCCAGATGGCCAAGGCCACGGCCACGGCCATCGCCCAAGCCGCGGCCAGCGCCTGGACCGCCAGTCCCGTGCGCACGGTGCTGCAAGGCTGGGTCGCCTCGCCGTCGACAGTCGTCGCGTCTTCCAGCGTGGCCACACCGGCGGCGGCGAAACCGCTTGCGACTCCGGCGCCGGCCATCGCGCAGGAAGCTTCGGAAGAAACAGTGGTTGCGGCAGCCGCCGCCAAGGCGGAAGCGGGCCCCGAGCTCGTTCCGGCGGACGGAGGCGTCGCCGACTTGCCGGCCCCAACCGCCGCGGAACCGGCGGCGTCGCCGGCTGGAAAGCCGGCGCTGCTTGCGGCCGCCGCGGCCGAGCCGACCGCAACGCCCGAAAAGGAAAGGCCGCGCGAGATTCCCACCTTGAGAAACATGTCGCCCCTAAAGCAGGCGCCACCGAAGACGACGCCCATCGTCGCCCAAGCGACGCCGCAGGAGACGCCGCGGGAAACGCTTGCCGCCGCGGAACCGCGATCTAATGACGGCGTTCGCCCGCCTGAGGACACCCTCGCCAAGAACGCAGCGGCGGCGCCGAACGCGCCCGATGCAGCAAAGAGCCCGGCGGATGAGTCCAGCAATCTGAACAAGTCCACCAAGTCCACTAAGTCCGCTGAGTCCATCCCGTCCATCCCGTCCGACGAATCCACCAAGTCCGAAGGCTCAATGGTGATCTCGCCTTCGCTCAAGCCGACCCCTCTGCCGCCGCCGCCCATGGCGAGCGCCTCCGTCGCCGCCTCGGTTCGGCTGGTGTCGGCCAAGCTGGAGAGCGGCGCGCCGAGAGCCAGTTGGGTGTATGACGAGAACCGAATCGTGCGTGTCGCCGATCCGGGGCTCGCCTTGGCGGCCTCCGTGCTGACCGTGGCGCGAACGTGGAACCTGTTGATCGATCTGTCGACGTTCCAGCAAGCGTCGGCGGACCAACTGCGCCGGCTCGACATCTTCTCGGTGGTCAGCCGGCAGCTGGGGCTGGAGTATTGCGATCTGGGGCGGGACCTGTCGGCGGCGTTTCGATTCGACCTGCCGATGATCCTGGCGCTGCGGCCCCGGGAGCCGGGCGAATCTCCATACCAAGTCGCCAGGTCGCTCGATCAGGGACGGCTCGCGCTGGCCGACCCGTTGCGGGGATTGCGCTCCGCGCCGCTGACCGAGATCGCTCCGCGGCTGCAAGGCGTTCTGATCCTGTATCGCGATCCCGACCGGCTGAAGGACCTGCGCATGGGCGACGAAGGCGCGCGCGTGCGGCGCCTGCAGGAGTTTTTGGCCAGCGGGCGCTGGCTGGCCGTCGAGCCGTCGGGGGTGTTCGACGACGCCACCGCCGAAGCCCTCGGGCGATTCCAGGAGGTCTACGGCATTCCCCAGACGGGACAGCTGGACGATTGGACCAGCCTGCTGGCGGCCTCGCGCCGCGCGCCGGAGCGTCCGCGGCTGAGAACGAAGTGATCTTCGATTGGAGTGGGAAACGACTTTTGGGCCAACGGAACACACGGAACCGAGTTCGTAACGCGGCCTTCAGGTCGTACAGGTTGCGGGCGCCGCACACGACATAAGGGTCGGACTACGCACTTCATCTTCGTTTATTAAAGAGGTTTTGCAGCCGTGAGCACGATTCTTGAAGCGCTGAGCAAAGCCAGCCGTGAACAGCGTCTCCCGCGCCAGGCGGCGCACACGGCGCTCGGCGGCATTCACATGTTCGACGCCCCGATCGCCGAAACGCGCTTTCGTCAATCGAAGCGCCAGCGCCTTCAGCAGTGGTTTTGGATCGGATTCGGCGGCGCCGCCGGGGCGGTCATCATCGCCGCCGCCGCGGCCATGACTCTCCTGCCGGCGCCCGAAGCGCGGTCGGTCAGCGAAACATCCAACGCGGCCGTCGCGACTCCGGTGGAAACGGCGACGGCGCTGGTGATCCCGCCGAACGTGGAACCGGCCGCCGAGGGCCTCCCGCACCCCTTCGCGGAACGCGCCGCGGTGATCGCGGCCGCGGCGGCCCTTCCCGTGATTTCCCCGAAACAACCGGTGTATCTCCCGGATGAAACGCCGATCCCCGCGCGCCCCTCGAGCGCGCTGGCGAAGCCGCTTCCGCCCGTGGAAAAGCCGTGGGAATCCGAAGATTCCTCGTCGGACGGGCGGAGCCGCAAGCCGTCGGCCGAGGCGCGCGCCAAGCCTCTCGCGCCGGCGCCCGCGCCATTCGTTCTGGGCGGAATCATCTGGGACGAAGCCGATCCGATGGCGCTGGTGAACCGCGAATGCGTTCGCCCCGGGCAGCATGTCGGAAAGGCCGAGGTCCTCGCCATCACCCACACCACCGTGACGCTGAAGGTCGACGGCCGAGAAATCGTCTTGCGCAACTGACCCGCCCTGGCGCCAAATCGTTGTTACCGATCGCGGCATGAATAATGCAATGCCACCCTCGCAGAATTGCCAATACTGACGGGACTTTCATGAGTTGGGGCTGTTGCATTATTTATGCCGCGATGTATATTCCCTCTGGGGCGAGATCTTGCGGAAAGCGGCGAAGATTTCAGAAAGGATGGCCGTGATAGCGGCGCAGGCTTTCTAGCCTGTGGTCCTGGGCATTCCGCTCATTCGGCCATTCACAGGCTGGAAAGCCGGCGCCACCTTCCGGACTGCTCGCACGGCCATGGCGTTGCGCTTTCCGAAACTCCCTTCGTTTTCCTCCGCGCCGCCCGGGCGGCGGTCGTTCCGGCGGATTCCGCGCTGGTTCACCCTCGCGCTCCTGGCGGCCATCCTGCTGGTGGTCTGGAGCAGCGGCGCGCTGATCTACTGGGCGGTGCGCCAGTCGAAGGAGCGCGACTTGGGCCAGCGCCTGACCGCGCTGGGGCAGTTCGCCGCCGCCGAGGCGCGCAACCTGCGCCTCGGACTGCCGATGTCGGCGCTGGCGGGGCTGGTTCTCGATCTGTGGCCGCCGGAGACCTATGGCTCGTATTACGACGAGCAGCGCCGCCGGTTCGAGGAGGACTACGCGGAAGAGTTGCACGACTTCCTGCGCCGCCTGGTCGACATGGCCGGCCTGCGCCGGGCCATGATCGTCGACATCCACCAGCGCGCCATCGCCGACAGCGCCGACCAGGCCGCCCCGTTCGAGACCTTCGACTACCTGGCCATCGACTCCTATGAGATGAAACAGGCGGCGGAAGAGAACCGCACCCTGACCACGCCGTATTACGCGGTCGGCGCCAACGACTACAAGCGCTCCTACACGCCATTGCGCGACGACGAAGGCCAGCCGTTCGCGTTCATCCGCCTGGAAGCCAGCCGCGACTACTTCGCCGAGATGCGCCAGATCCGCCACGAGATTCTCCTCCTGTCGGCGGTGGTCACCGTGCTGATCGGCGCGTTAGCGTTCATCTTCCACCGCCTGCTGCAATACCTCTTGCGCGTCGAAGCCGCCGTGGCCCAGGGCGACCGCCTGCAGTCGGTGGCCACCCTGGCCGCGGGATTCGCCCACGAGATTCGCAATCCGCTGGGGATCATCCGCTCCAGCGCCGAGGGACTGGCGGAAGAGCTGCAAGAGAAGGGCCGCGACGAAGAGACGGTCGGCTTGGCGCGCGACATGGTCGAGGAGGTGGTGCGGCTCGACAGTTTGGTCACGCAGTTCCTGCAATTGGCGCGTCCGGCGAGTTCCGGCATTTGGAGGAAGGTCAACGTGGCCGAGGCCCTGCGCGCCGTGGTGTCGTTGGCGCGCAAGGAGCTCGAAGCCAAGCGGCTGACTCTCGAGAGCGATTTCGACCGGCCGCTGCCGGCGATCCAGGCCGACGAGAAGGCGCTCAAGCAGGTCTTCCTGAACGTGCTGCTCAACGCGCGCGACGCCACCGACCCCGGCGGCCGCATCCGCATCAGCGCGCGCGTGCGGCGCGGACGGCTGGCGGTGGCCATCGAAGACACCGGGCGCGGCATCCCGGAAGGCGATCTCAAGCGCGTCTTCGACCCCTTCTTCACCACCAAGAAAGGCGGCACGGGCCTGGGCCTGTCGGTCAGCCGCAGTTTGGCGGAGCAGTTCGGCGGCGGCATCGCGATTCAAAGCGAGCCGGGCCAGGGGACGACGGTGGAGATCAGTCTTCCGGTGTAGGCGTCGCCGTTCCAATCCAAACTCGAAGATCCAGGATTCCCCATGCCATCAACGGCCGGTTTTTCCAGCGTCCTGTCCCTGACAACGGGGGCCATGCTCGAGATTTTCGCCCTGTGCGCGATCGGCGTCGTGTTGGCCAAATGGCGCGTGATCGACTCGGAGAACGTCGACTTCCTCACCCGGCTGATCATCGATCTCCTCTTGCCGCTGATGATTTTCACCAAGCTGATCGAGGACTTCCGCCCGGGAACGCCGGACTACGCGGGGTGGGCGTGGATGCCGTTGGTGGCCATCGTCGGCATGGGATCGTTCCTGCTGCTGTCGACCATCCCGGCGCGCCTGCTGTGTCCGCCGGAGAAACGCGCGCCGTTCGTGACGATGCTCGGATTCCAGAACGCCGGGTTCATCCCCATCGTCCTGGTCGAGGGCGTCTGGAGGGCGCCGGAACTGGCCGCGGCGCACGACCGCATGCTGGTGCTCCTGTTCCTGTTCATCCTGGGCCAAAGCCCGTTGATGTGGGTCACGGCGCCCGCCATCATGAGGCGCACTCTGAGCAAGGAACGCCAGGCGGCCCTTCTCGACGCGCCGGGATGGCGCCGGTGGCGTGGAATCCTATCCGGTCCGTTCGTGGCCAATATCGCGGGAATCGTTCTCTGTATGGCGCATATTCCCGAGAAGATCCCGGCGCATTGGTTGGAGGCGGGCCTCGGACCGCTTAAGGAGCTGGGCGACTGCACGGTGCCGCTGATCATGGTCACCCTGGGGGCGATGCTGGGGCTGCTCAGTTCGGCGAACCGCCCGGCGAAACGCGAGGTGGGAACGCTGGTTGCGCTGCGCCTGCTGATCATGCCGATCCTGGGGCTGGCGATCCTCATCCCGCTCGTCCGCGCGGGTCTTCCGCACGTGTGGGCAACGGCGCTCTTTCTCCAAACCCTGACGCCGACGGCGACCAACATCGCGGTTATAGCGCGGCGCTACGGCTCGGCCGAAGCCTCGGAGTTCGTCAATCACTCGATGCTGATCATCTACCTGTTCTCGATCCTGAGCGTGCCGGTGTGGATGACGATCTGGGCGCTGAAGATGGGGCTGGGGGGATGACAGAAGCTCACGCAGAGACGCAGAGAAGAGGGAACAGCGCCTTTCTCTCCGCGTCTCTGCGCCTCTGCGTGACATCTGTGGTTGCGGCGCCGGGGGTTGACACACACCCGCGCCTCGGACAGCATGACCCGTCAGTGAGATTGCCCAAAGGTTGATGGGAATGAGTGACAAGCCTTCGACAATGGCCGCGCCGGCGCAGGCGCTGCCCGATGAACGCGGACGCTACGGCGGCTTCGGAGGGCGCTTCGTCCCAGAAACGCTGATGCAGGCGCTCTACGACTTGGAAGCGGAATACTTGAAAATCAAAGGCGATCCGGCGTTCCAAGCCGAACTCGAGGCGCTCAACCACGACTACGCCGGGCGGCCCACGCCGCTGTTCCGCGCGCGGCGGCTGGAGGAGGCGCTGCGCACGCGCGCGCACGTCTACCTGAAGCGCGAAGACCTCTGCCACACGGGCGCGCACAAGATCAACAACACGCTCGGGCAGGGGCTGCTGACGAAGCGGTTGGGCAAGCCGCGCGTCATCGCCGAAACCGGCGCCGGCCAGCACGGGGTGGCCACCGCCACCGTGGCCGCGCTTCTCGGCTTCGAGTGCGACGTCTTCATGGGCGTCGAAGACATGCGCCGCCAGGAGCCGAACGTGTTTCGCATGCGGCTGCTGGGAACGCGCGTCGTCCCCGTCGAGAGCGGCTCGGGCACGTTGAAGGACGCGACCAACGAGGCGATGCGCGATTGGATGGCGCGCGTCACCGACACGCATTACATCATCGGCTCGGTCGTCGGGCCGCACCCGTTTCCCATGATCGTCCGCGATTTTCAGACGGTCATCGGCGCGGAGACGAAGCGCCAAGTCCTGGAGCGCGAGGGGCGGCTGCCGGACTGGCTGGTGGCGTGCGTCGGCGGCGGCAGCAACTCGATTGGGTTGTTTCACCCGTTCTACGCGGACCGCCAGGTGAAGTTCGTCGGCGTTGAGGCGGCGGGCGAAGGGATCGCGAGCGGGAAACACGCAGCCACGATCAGCGCCCGCGAGGTCGGCGTCTTCCACGGCAGCCGCTCCTACGTGCTGCAGACCGACGACGGGCAGATCAAGCCGGCGCATTCGATTTCCGCGGGACTGGATTATCCCGGCGTCGGGCCGCAGCACAGCTTTTACGCGGCGACCGGGCGCGCGACGTATGTCTCGGCGACCGACGACGAGGCGCTGGAGGCGGTCGAGCAGCTGTGCCGCGCCGAAGGGATCATCCCGGCGTTGGAATCGGCGCACGCGCTGGCGCACCTGAAGAAACTGGCGCCGCAACTCAAGGACGGCGACATCGTGGTCGTCTGCCTATCGGGCCGGGGCGACAAAGACGTGCCGACGCTGAGGGAACGACTAAAGATCGACTAGGAGGCAGGTCCGTCTTTCGGCGGTTCCATGCGCGCTTTGGGGAAACCGCATGCCGCGGCGGATTTTGCGGGCGCCTGGGAGGACCTATGCCGCAAAGACGCGAAGGCGCAAAGGCGGCGGAACTCATCCTCTGCGTCCCTGCGTCTCCGCGGCGGATGTTAGGGATCTATCGGATACCGTTAAAGGAAGTCCGAGGCATCTATGAATCGCATTGACTCACTCTTTGCCCGCAAACGCGCCGAGGGCGCGAAGAGCCTGATCATTTTTCTGTCGGCGGGGTATCCCGATTTGCCGACGAGCGTCGAACTGGCCGCGGCGTGCGCCGAGGCGGGCGCCGACCTCATCGAGTTTGGCGTGCCGTTCTCCGACCCCATCGCCGACGGCCCCACGATCCAGCGCTCCTCGGCCATCGCGCTCCAGCGCGGCGTGACGCTGAACAAGATCCTCGCCGCCGTGCCGGAGATCCGCAAACGGACCGCGGCGCCGGTCATCCTCTTCGGCGCGCTCAACCCATTCCTGCATCACGGATTGGAGAAGGTGGTTCGCGAGGCGCGAGCGGCCGGGGCCGACGGGTTCATCATCCCCGACCTGCCGCCGGAGGAATCCGGAGAGTTCGAGTCGATTTGCCGCGCCGAGGAGATGGCGATGACCCACCTCCTGGCGCCGACCTCGCCGCCCGAACGCCGCCGCCTGGTCGCCAAGCGCAGCATGGGCTTCCTCTACTACATGTCGGTCAAGGGCGTGACCGGCGCCCGCAAGGACCTCCCGCCCGACCTGGCCGACAACCTGCGCCAGATCCGCGCGCTGACCGACAAGCCGCTGGCCGTCGGGTTCGGCATCTCGACCCCCGAGCACGTCCGCCAAGGCGCCGCCGTGGCCGACGCGGTCGTCGTCGGCAGCGCGGCGATCAACCTGATCGGGCAGTACGAGGGAAAGCCGGAGTTGTTAGGCAAGGTGCGGGACTACGTGGCATCGTTGGCTGGGGCGTTGAAGTAGTCGCGTTCGCAATGGACGACCCACCAGCTCACTTCAAAAGCTTCCCCACCTCTTCCCACAACGTGGATGCCGAAATGGCAATGCCATAGCCTTCCGCTTCCTCCGTCGCCAGCGTGTTGATGCCCAGAACCCGCCCGTCAACATCCACCAATGGCCCACCGGAATTGCCTCCGGTTATGATCGCGTCATGCTGAATCCAGCGTTCCCCGTCTGCATCCGTAAAGGTCCGAGAAACGATGCCTGAAGTCATAGTGTACATGAAATCCCGAGGTCGAAATTGTTCGCGCACGGTCACTGACATCTGGGAGTTGAAACGGCGTTCTAGGTCACGCTCTTTCCGTAAGACCTCTTCAGCCGACAGAGCCACTTCTGCGGCACCCGGATAGCCACAGGCGAATACCGGCGTCGAGCGAGAAGGCTTCCAATTCGGGTTACGAGCATCGGGATGAAGAGCCAGGTGCGACCAATCCTTCTGTTCAGAGTTTGTGGCGTCAATCCGCAATGCGCACCAGTCCCGTTTCGGTGATTTCTCAATGAGATTGAGTCGGCAATATCTCCCCTGGACAAACATGATAAAGCCCGCTTGATATTGGATGGGCACGCCAAACTCCTGGCGCAAGGCTTGGGTAAGCTCACGCTCGACGGCCTTTTCCTCCAGGTAGGGCTCGATCACGTGGTAATTCGTTACAACCGTTCCGTTGGCGCTGAGGATCACCCCGGTGCCCCATGATATAGGAAACTCTCGGTTGATTACCCCTTGATCGCTGCGCCCTTGGATGAAGAACCCGCACACGACAAGCCCGACGGACCGAGCAATCTTCTCGTCGAATGCATCGAGCCGTTCCGTGGTTCTTGTGGCCCCTCTTGGCTCCGCCGAGTCGTCGCGCGCTCTCAGGGCGCCCGAGCGTAAGTCGTTCCCAGACCTTTCGGGCGATACCGAAGCAGAGGATGGCTCGCGGAGGGAATCGGCCGGCGCGGATGAGGGCGGCGTGTTGGTCGATGAATGAACAGGCGAAGGTGGTATGACGCGTGGCGTCGAACTCGTTTCTGCAGCAGAGATGCTCTGCTGAACGCTTCCGCTTCGCGCCACCACTTGGTCGAGGAGGATCAAGACGCCACAACATAGCGCCAGCCCACCCATAGCAAGGACCACAACCCATGTTCTTCGTGCCGGCGATGCTAAGATTGAGCGTCCTTCTTCTCTCTTCAAACGAGCGCTGTCTGATATCCCTTGGGCGCTACGAGGAAGCTCACGATTCGAATCGTCCGCCATGGTTATGTCCTCCCGAGTAAACCCACAGCGATTTGGTATTCTCCTCACCGACACAATCGGGACGATCGAGGGGCGTTCGACAATCGGACGCCATTCCCGTTGCGGTCGATAGTGACGTTGATCTTCACGATCGAGCTACGCGCCGAGAGGCCAGCCAGCGGCCGAACGACTGCGGGCTTTCGCCGCTCTGCCGCCCCGCCAACAAGCCCTCCACGCCGATGTGCTCATCGATGTCGGGCCACTCGATAGCGTATCCGTCTCCCAGCAAACGCCAGTTTCGGCGTTCCTCCTCCGTTGCGTGCAGCAAGCGAGGGTACCATGCCAGTGGAACGGAGAGGCGTCGCCCATCGGAAAGGCGCACGGTCAAGTCGTCCTCGGTGACGGCCACTTCCACGGCTATCGGTTCTGCAAACACAGTCGGCATACTCGCTAGCCCGTAGCGCACTGGCTGTCGGCAACAACCGGCCGCTCTCCAACCATTTCAATCATCGCCGCGCCACGCTCTTCGAGAGTATCGGCAATGCGGCTCTTTGAGGACGAAGCTCGCGCGGCAAACCCATCCCGTCAAGGCTTTTTGACGAGGTCACCGGACAACGGGCGCGTCCCGCGGCGTAGCTGCGAATGGGGAAGAATGCGCGAAGCGCTTTGGAGTCCGCGCGGGATATCCCCCCGTGGATTCTCGACAAAATCACGCCAGTTTAGATCGATCTTGTCCCCGGAAACGTCATACGGTGCAGAAGGCTCGGATTCCCGCACCAGGGGCAAGACGGAAATGCTGGGCGAAAGGAACGCGAGGATGGTTTTGGATGAGAGGCCGCCAACGGGCTCGGCGGCCTGGACGGGCGGCTGGCCGGGAACGATCGGCGAGTTCGAGCGGTTGGTCGACGCCTTTCAAGACCCGTTGGTGCGCTTCGCCTTTCGCCGTTTGGGCAATCGGGCCGATGCGGAGGATGTGGCGCAAGAGATCTTCGTCCGCGCCTACGCCGATCGGAGGAAGCGCCAGACGGTCGCGAACGTCAGCGCGTATCTCTATCGGATGACGGCCAATCTCTGCGTCGACTTCCTCCGAAAGCGCGAGCGCCGCAAGAGCTTCTCGCTCGATGAGGCGCACGTTCTGGACATCCCATCCCGCGATCCCGACAGCGCGCGGTTGGCGGCGGCGGCCGAGGAGGTGCGGCGGATCGAACGCCTGTTGAGCTGCATTCCTCCAACGCAGGCCGAGGCCGTGCGACTCTGCCTGTTCGACGATCTGACGACGCGCGAAGCCGCCGAAATCCTGAACTGCCCGGAAGCCACCGTCAAATCACGCGTCCGCTACGGCCTGGAAAAACTCAGGGAGTTGGCGCGGGAGAATAAGGAGGACATCAGATGAACTGCCAGGCTTTCCAAGACCAATGCCTCGAAGGCGCCCTATCGGGCGCCGGCGTCGAGGGGAATAGCGATCTGGCCGCGCATCGGCGGTCCTGCCCGGCTTGCGCGGCCTATCTCGCCGAAATGACCCGAACCGCGGAAACGATCCGACCTTCTCATGAGATTCACGCATCCCCCTACTTCAAGGAGAAAATCATGAGAACGATCGTGGAGATGGAACAACCAGCGCGGGCCGCCCTTGGGGCGCGCCGGACGTATTTCTGGAAGCCGGCGTTCGCCGCCGCGCTTCTGCTCATTGTCGCCGGCGCGGCCGGGCTGAGCATTTTTATGAAAAACGGGAGCCAGGCCTACGCCCTGGAGCAAACGATCGAGGCCAATCGCCACTTGCGGTTCATCCACATGCGATTCGAGCCGGTGGGGTTCGGCCAAGCGTCCGATATGAGGGCGCAATTCGACGACCAGGGAAACATGCTGCAACTGCGCATCGATTTCCCCGACACGGAAGACGGGCCGAAGATCACCCTCTGGCAGGAAGGCAAGGCCGAGGTTTGGCTCCAGAAGAAGAACATGGCGGTCGTCGTTCGGGAGCCCGATGTCCTGCAAAAGATCAAGATGTCGGTCGATGATTTCGATCCGCGCCGGGTCGTCGAAAACCTGTACAAGGCGCAGGCGGAGGGCAAGGTCAGCATCGAAATCCGCGGCGCCAAAGACCAGCTGATCAACCTGATTGTCACCGCCAAGGACCACCCTGCCTTGCGTGAAGTCTACCAGGTGGACAAGAGGACGAATTTCGTCATCCAGGCCGATCGGACCAAAGAGAAGGACGGCAAAGAGGAATTGATGGGGCGGGTCGTTTACCTGGACTATAACGATCCGAACGGGCCGGAAACTCTTGCTCTCGCCATCCCGGCCGACGCGGTCCGCTTTGATCAGGTCACTCATCAAACCGGGCTGCCCAAGGGAGACCTGATCGACCAGGAAATCGCCGCCAAGGTGGCCCGCGAGTTCTTCGAGGCGCTGATCGCCGGCGATTACGACAAGGCCGGGCAGTTGCTCGAAGGCGCCTCCCCCGATTTCCTGAGGAATATGATCGAGGGCAAGATGAAGTTCGTGCGGATCGTCTCCATCGGCGAACCCCATCCGCATGCCATCCCTGAGACGCACGGATGGCAGACGCCGTGCCAGATCGAAATGGAAGCCGGCGGCCAGACGTTCACCAAGTCCTTCGAACTGGGCGTGCGCCCGGTCTACAATCAGCCCGACCGGTGGGACGTGTTCGGGGGATTCTGATTCGGATCCTGAGTCAAGTCCGGCAAGCCGCGGAACCAGACGGCCAACCCGCGACAAAACGACAGGGGCAGAACATCGAGAGACGCGCATCGGCCGGCCCGATTCCGTCTCCGGGGTTCTGCCCCTCGTTATTCCATCTGGCGGAACTTCAGCGGCGCCTCGCCCTTGACGCTGGCGGACTCCGGGCCGCGCGGCGCGCCGTCCATCGGCTGCTGGCCCAGCAGTTGAACGACTTGGTCGACCGAATCGGTCTTGGCGATCTCCCGGAGCGCCGCGGCGATACGCTCGCGCAGGCCGTCGCTATCCGCCTCCTGCAGCATGCAGATCAGCGGCAGGATCGCCGCCTCATCGCCGATCCGTTCGAGCGACTCCAGCAATTCGCCCATGGCCTGCGGGTCCATTCGATTCATGTTGGCCAGCAGCGCCCGCAGCGAATCGAGGCCGCCGATCAGGCCCAGCGCGCGCGCCGCCCGGGACTGGACCGAGGCCGCCGGGTCGCGCAACACGCGCGCGAGCGGCTCGGCGGCGTCGGCCAGGCCGATGTGGCCGAGCGAATCGGCCGCCGCGGCCCGGACCGCCGCCGACTCGTCCTCCAGCGCGAAGATGAGATCGTGGATGGCCATCGGCGACTTGAGCCGTCCCAGCGACCAGGCGGCCCCCGCCCGTTTCATTTCGTCGCCGGCGCGACGGAGGCGGTTGGCGTGCCGCATGACCTGGAACGGGCTGGCCTGGCGCAGCGACGCCGCCATGCCGGAGAGCGAGTGGCTTTGCTCCTCGCGCAAAATGCGGGAGATCGGCCCGGCGCTGAACCGCATCAGGAAACTCGCGAGGAACGCGACGTGGTAGCCGGAGAAATGGTACATCCCCAGGTCGAAGGAACACACCTTGGTCAGCGGATCGATCAGCGGGCCGGCGATGAGAGGCGAAACGCCCGCCGCCAGCCCCACCGCGAAGAAGTTCGACGCGCCAATGTACATCGACCGGTTGCGCCGCGGCGTGCGCTTCAGCATCGTGCCCGAGAAGGCGACGTTGATGCCCGCGTTGACCACGCCGTCGATCAAGAACAACAGGGTGAACGCGGGAATGGCGATCGATTTGGCCGGCGGGATGATCAGGAAGCACAGCGGGACGATCGGCTTGGCGAACGCCAGGGCCTGCATCGCCGGCGTTTGGCCGTACGTATCGCACAGCATGCCCCACAAGCGCGACGCGGCCACCGTGCCGATTGACGAGGCGATCATGAGCATCTGCAGCGTGAACACGCTGAAATGGAGTTCGGTCAGCAAATAGGGAAACATGAACGGGGCGGCGACGTTGATCGCGAAATTCCAATACGCGCGAAACGCCAGAAACGGGCGAAACTCCGGATCGCGCAACGGCTCGAGCAGCGCCTTCCACAGCGGAACGTCGGGCGCGCGCGCCGGCTCCGGCTCGGGGACCACGAGAAAGCAGAAAATATCGACGACGCCGAGCGCCACGCCGGTGGCGGCCAGAAGCGTGAACCCCAGGATGACCTGGCCGCGTTGCTCGAAGCGATCGAACCCCACCGCGATGGCGGCCTGGGCGAACATGGCGATGCCGGTGATGAACTTCTGGCGCGCCGCCCATTCGCGGTTCAGCGACTCGCGCGGCGTCAGATCGGTCATCCAGGAGAACCACATCGGCTCGCCGAAGTTGCGCAGCGCATCGGTGACGAACAGGACGGCGACGATCCACAGCATGCGCCCTTGCTGGCTGAGCGGCAGCCCCGGCGCGGCCAGAACGAGCAGAAACAGGACGCGATAGAGAATCGCCGAGACGATCCAGAACGGCTTGCGCCGCCGCATGCGGTTCGCCCAGTCGGCGCCGAAGATCTGGAACAGAATGGCCAGCGAACCGAAGCTCGTGATGAGCCCGAAAACCAGCGGGCTGGCCCGCAATTCGACGAGGAACCGGGTGCGAGGCGCTCCGGCCACGCACGTGCCGTAAACCGTGCCCAACAGGCCGGCAAAGCCCACGATGCGCCAGTAGCGTTTGAACTCGGAATACGGGAGCCGCGAAGGAGGGGAAGAATCGCTCATCTCGAAGCAAAAACGCCAGACAGCCAGTCTTGCCAGACAGCCGTGAAAACGCCCCGGTTCCCAAGGCGCGGAAGGAAAATCCTCCCATCGGCGGCGAAACGCTAATGTTTTTCGGAGTGGCGCAGGCTTTCGAGCCTGTGCATCCGCCGACGAGCGACAGGTGCGAGGACCCTATAAGGCGTGGGACAGGCTTTCTTGCCCGTGGATGGACGAACATGCGGCTGGGCAGATACAGGCTGGAAAGCCTGCGCCACTCAGGCTACTGGCCCTGCTGCTGGCGTTCGAGGCTTTCCTTGAGGAACTGAAGAACGCCTTCGAACTTCACCACGTTCCCGCCGTCGAGGTTGACCAACTCTTCGTGCGCCTGGATCATGTGGATGGTCCGTTCCATCTTCGACATCTTCGGCGCCCCGGTTTCCTTGAAGTTGGGGGTGGAAACCACGGCCTCCACCTCGGGGCCGCCGTCGCGCACTTCCAACACGTGGCACAAGCCCAGAATCTCCAGCAGGCGCCGCGCCTGTTCGCCGACGTTGACGACAATGGTCTTGCCGCAGCCGGCCCGCCCCTGGCGCCGGGTGATGCCGGCCACCGCGCCCATGAACGTGCTGTCCATCGCCGGGCAATGCTCCAGGTCCAGCACGAACCGGGTTGTTGGATTCTCCACAAAGAAGCGGTCGGCCACCTGCTGCAGCGCCGGGCTATTCAGATTGCTGCCGCGGCCCTCGATGCGGATGACGACAATGTCCGCGGCGGGCTTGGCGAAGAAGACGGTTTCCGATTGGTGTCGCGGTCGTTCCATCAGGGACTCCTTTTCTCTCCGCGCCTTCAACCGCCCAGCAGCTTCACGTACACCGATCGCGAGCGCGGGCCATCGAACTCGCAGAGGAACACGCCCTGCCATCTTCCCAATAGCAAATCTCCGTCCTGCACCAGGATGGAAACCGAGGAACCCATCAGCGAAGCCTTCACGTGCGCGTCGGAATTGCCCTCGAGGTGGCGATACTCCCCCTCGCGCGGAACCAGCTGAGCCAAGGCGGCTTCCAGGTCGGCGACGACGTCGGGGTCGGCGTTCTCGTTGATCGTCACACCCGCCGTCGTGTGGGGCACGTAGACGACGCACAGGCCGCTTGTCAACCCGGAATCCTTCACGACCTGTTGAACCAGCGGGGTGATGGCCGTCAATTCCACTCGCCGCGAAGTGCGCACCTCCAGACAGACCGGCGCGTTGAACGGGATGTCAGCAGGCATAGTGGTCGCGGGGCCGTTTGTGGGATGGGCCGTTCTGATTCGGCGTCGAAGACGAGAGACGCTCAGGCGTATTGAACCGACCGCCTCTCTTGCCGCAAACGTGCCAAACCTATTTAATCTACCAAGGAAAGCGCCGAAGAGTCAAAGAGAAAGGCGCCCGAATAAAAACGAACTTGCGCCGGGGATTGGAAATCCTATTCTCGCTTCGAGGCAACGGCTCAGGGCGCATTGAGTGGCCTACGAAGATGAGAAACGAAGACGACTTGAGTTCCTCGTGCGACTTCACGACCTGAAGGCCGCGCCACGAACTCAACTCGCGGGACGACAAAATGACTCCGCCAACAGCAAAAACTCCATTCCTGGTTCTGGCCGTGGCTCTGATCTCCTGTTTCACCCATGCCGCGGCGTTGACGCCAACGCCGGCCGCATCCCCGGCGTCTCAGCCCGCAAGCGCCCCGACGGCCGCCAACCCCCATCCCATCACCGGGCTGCTCTTCGAGAAAGGCCCGGCCTCGCTGCCGGTCATCATTCCGACGGCGCCGCCGGCCTCCGCGCCGGTTGGGCCGGCCTCCGCGCCAATCCCGGCCGCCTCCGCCCCGATCCG
>JAPLSS010000612.1 GCA_026398515.1 Candidatus Sumerlaeota bacterium
ACGGAAAAGACGCCCGCGACGTTTTGCATGAGCAAGGCCCCGAGGGTATCGGCCGGGTGATTATGGCCGCGAGTGAAGGCGGGGATGGAAGCGACGGCCCGCCAATTCCTTCGCCCTGCTCACTTCCTGAGTTGGTTCTGACGCATCCAGTTATGCGGGCGGCCGTTATTAGCGGCTTGCTCCGCATGGGTGAAACCATGAATCTGGTGGCCGCCCCAAAGAAGGGAAAGTCTTGGTTGGTATATGACCTTGGATTATCCGTTGCTTCCGGCTGTCGGTGGCTGGAAACCTTCCCTTGCGTACAAGGCCGCGTCTTAATCCTGGATGCGGAGTTACACCCCGAGGTTATCGCCCACCGTCTACCGGCCGTTGCTGAGGCGTTGGGCATTGCCCCCGAGTGGCTTGGCTGGATTGATATTCTTCCACTTCGCGGACTGGGGGTAGACCTGCTAAGACTCGAATCGTTTATCGAGACAATCGAAGCCGGCCGCTATGCCCTGATTATCTTGGATGCGTGGTATAGGTTTCTGCCGTTGGGATATTCCGAGAATGACAACGCCCAGGTGATGGCGCTTTACAACAAGATTGACACCTACGCGGCCCGGCTTGGTGCCGCGTGGGTAAACATCCATCACGCGAGCAAGGGCGACCAAAGCGGGAAAGGGACAACCGACGTAGGCAGCGGCGCTGGTAGCCAGAGCCGAGCGGCCGACACCCACCTGATTATCTGCGCCCACGAGCAAGACGACGTTTCGGTAATCGAAGCCGTCGTTCGAAGCTGGCCCCCTGTCGAACCCATTGCCATTCGGTGGACGTTTCCGGTTTGGCAGCTCGACACCACGGCCGACCCCCGCAGACTGCAAAAGCCCCGCGAGCGGGCGAACCAGGAAAGCAGGGGTACGCGGCTGGACGGCGACCGGCAATTGATTGTCAACGCGATGGTGCACAACCCCGACCTGCAAACGAAAACAGATATTCGGGATTCGTCGGGTTTCGGTAATCCGCGATTCGGTTTCGCGTGGGCGTCACTTCTTGCGGACAAGACAATTATCCCCTCTGGGGAAGTTATCAAAGGCAACAACAGGAAGTACGAATCATTCATACTTTTGCACAAGGAAACGGAAGAATGACCCCTCAAAAATTACATCAGAATCGCAACGGGATAACGCAACGGGAGAAACTCTATCCGGTTGCGGTTGCATCGGAACGGGATAGACCCTACGTAGTAGGTCTATCCCTCCCGATGCGAACCGGGCAAAAAAGCCTGTTGAAAAGTCGCATCGGGATAACTTCCTCTTCCCGCCTTTTTCCGCCTGAACCCTACACCGAAACCCGTGGCGAAATAAACATGCAGCGGGCGTGGAAACAGCGAAACGCTATCTTCCTCCTGCTTGCTCACCAAAGCGCCGGCCAGACCTTCCACGAGGCGTTTGCCACGGTCCGCCGGCGCTGGCCAGCCGCGACGAGCGGGGCGGCATTTGAGGCACAGGCGCGCCGGTCGTGGGAACGGTGGCTGCCGATTCAGGGAGGCCCACCTGATGGACGCCCGCCCTTTCATCTCCACTGGCCCGGCTGACCTAACAAACAACGCCCCACCAGTCCGACCGGCCCGGGCGACGTGGGAAAACAAAAACGGCCGGACGAAAAGGAATGAACCATGATTACCCCGAAACAACGGATTGAAGAGAAGCGGATTCTTGACGAGATTCAAGCTCCGTACTCTCGACTGGCTCTTTCGCTAATCGAGTGTGGCGTCTCCCATGATGCGGCGATTCGGCAGGCGGCGGCAAAATGCCCCAGCGGCAAAATCGCTTTCGACAAACTGACGCGGCTGGAAGTGGCGGCTGCGGCTGCCCGGAAGCAATAACCCCAACCCAACCCAGAAAAAGGAGTTTTCACAACATGGCAAAGTTTTATCGACCATCGCTTGACGTTCCCGATTTTTCCAAGCCGAACATCGACCGCGGCGGCGGCGCCGTGG
>JAPLSS010000801.1 GCA_026398515.1 Candidatus Sumerlaeota bacterium
CTCCTTGAGCGCGAGGCGGGCGCCCCGCTTCTGCCTGTGGAACCGCTCGGCCATCGGTTGGATGGAATCGTGGAAAATGTTGTCGCCGAGAATGACGACGATCCTCTCGCCCTGGGTGAAGTCCTCGGCCAGCGCCAGCGCCTGGGCGATGCCGCCGGCTTCGTCCTGGACGCGGTAGGTGAACTGGCAGTCGAACTCGCGGCCGCTGCCCAGGAGGCCGACGATCGACCCCATGTGCTCGACGCCGGTGACGACCAGGATGTGGCGGATGCCGGCGCCGGTCATCTTGAGAATGGGGTAATACAGCATGGGCATTTTGCCCACGGGCAGCAGGTGCTTGTTGGTCACGCGGGTCAGCGGGAACAGGCGCGACCCGGCGCCGCCGGCGAGAATGACGCCTTTCATGCGCGTGTCCTGTCGAAATGCAGTGTGCACAACACCCGAAGTCTTCTTTTCTATCACCAGACAGCCCGCAAGAGCAACGCGGAATGTGGATGCGGGCTACTGAACCCAGCCGCCCGGCAGATTGCGCGGGATTTCCACCGGCGGCGCGGGGGTCGCGGGGGGAACGCCCCGGCGCTTCGCCCAGACCGCCATTCGCGCAATGCCTTCCGATAACGAGACCAGCGGCCGGTCGCCAAAGAACCGCCGGACCTTCGAGTGGTCGGCGAACGCATGGACGACTTCGACGCGCGGCGGAAGATGAACGATTCTCTTTTGCACGGCCAACGCCTTGGCGACCTCTTCGGCGATTTGCAGGACCGTGTAGGGCTGGTCGGCGCCGACGTTGAACGCCTGGTTCCAGCAGTCGGGGCGGTCGAGAGCGTCGGCGATGATCGGCGCGACGTCGTCGACGTGGCTGAAGGCGCGCGTCTGCAACCCGTCGCCGAAGACGGTCATGGTCTCCCCTTGCAGCGCCTGGCGCATGAAGATGCCGACGACGTTGCGGTAGCGGTCGGCGATGTTCTGTTTTTCCCCGTAGACATTATGGGGGCGGAAGATGACGTAGGGCAGGCCGAAGACGGCGCGGGTGGCTTCGAGCTCCAGTTCGAACGCGTACTTGGCGATGCCGTAAGAGTCGACGGGAGCGGGTCGCATGTCTTCGGTCATCGGCGGCTCGGCATGGCCGTAGACGGCGATGGACGAGGTGAAAACGAAGAGCCGGAGGTCGTGGTTGACGGCGCAGGAGAGGAGATTCACGCTGCCGGCGAGGTTGTTCTCGTAGTTGAAGCGCTTGATGAAGTGGCTCAGCCCTTCGGCGGCGTAGGCGGCCAGGTGGAAGACGGCGTCGAAGCGGCGCCGGGCGAAGAGCGATTCGACCCAGTCGCGGTCGCAGACGCTGCCGCGCACGAATTCCGCGCCCGGCGGAACGTTCTCGACAAAGCCGCCGGAGAGATCGTCCAAGGCGACGACGGAATGGCCGTTGCGCAGGAGGCGTTCGGCCACGTGCGCGCCGATGAATCCCGCGGCGCCGGTGACGAGCGTGTTCAACGGTGGGACCTCTGTGGGAATGGAGCCATCAAACCGTGGCGGCGATAATTGGGGGATCGGCGCCGACGGTCAAGGCTTTTGCGGGCCGAAGCGCGGCCCTTGACGGTTCGAACGGGACAGGAATAGCCTCCTGGAGCATGGAGTCCCGCCTTTAGGCGGAATGCTCGGCGTTGCAACGCGCTCCTACTACAATGCTCCCAGATGCTTCCCCCCCTTCCCTATGGAAGATCCCTCTGGCCGACTTGGATTTCGGGCCCGAGGAATCGGCCGCGGTCGAGCGCGTGCTGCGGTCGAAGTGGATTTCGATGGGGCCGGAGACACGCGCGTTCGAAGAGGAATTCGCCGCGGAGATCGGGGTGAAGCACGCGGTGGCGGTCGCCAACGGGACGGCGGCGTTGCACCTCGCGTATCTGGCGCTGGGGCTGGGGGCGGGAGACGACATCGCGCAGCCGGCGGTCAACTTCGTCGCCGCGGCCAACACGGCGGCGATG
>JAPLSS010000830.1 GCA_026398515.1 Candidatus Sumerlaeota bacterium
TATGGTTTCAATCCCCACATTTGCGCCGCTCTGGGAACGCGGCGCCCCGAACCCCGCCGCGCCCCTTGTTCCGTTCCCGGAACGGAACCCATTCGGTGGGCGCGCGCCAGCCGCGCCGGCCGGCACGGCTCGGGCGCGCGCCGTTTGCTTTGGTGGCTCCGCGCCGCTCCCGTTGGTCGCGCGCTCCGCGTTCGTTTTCCTCTTTCGGCTACGCGACGGCGCCCGGAACTGCGTGGCCGCCTCAAATCATCGGGCCGGGCGCGTGGCGTCCAGCACGGCCCCATCCGAAACAATTTTCAAAACCGGAAAATTCTTTCGCAAGGAAAGCACGCCGGCCGGCCGCGGAACATCACCGCGTCTGCCGTCGTGCGACTCATTTTCTGACGGCGAACTGGACGCCACGCGCCCGGCCCGCAAAAACAGGCGTGCCACGCAGTTCCGGCCGCCGCCGCGCAGCCGAAAAAATGGGGGGTGGGTCAAGAGCAAGAAAAGGCCACCTCCAAGGCAACGGCACAGAAAGGCAAAACCGAATGAGAACCAAAGTCACCTTCCCGCCGAACGTGCCCCAGCTCGTCGACCTGAACGACGATCCGATCCTCTCACCAGGTCAATACGGCGACCAGTACCAGTACATCCTGCATGGCGAGCGGATCATGTGGGTCGACCCGCCCGTCCACGCGCAAATCGTCGCCCTCGGCGCCGGCCGCGGCGATACCATCGCCATCACCAAGTGCGTCACGCCCAGCCCCACCGGCGGCCGCGCGAAAACCGCCTGGACCGTCGAGCGGGTCGAGGAGCAACCCGCCGCACCAGCGCCGCCCGCCGCAGCTCCGACCCGCAGCCCCGCACTGCAACCGCCGCAGCCCGCCGCTGCAATGGCCGCCGCGCTCCCAGACGACGCCGAACGCTGGCCCGAAATCGCAGCCCCCAGCCGGCGCGCCCCGCAGCCCATCACCGCCCCGGCGCCCGCCACCAACCCGCAGCCCGCCAACGACGCGGACGCGCTACTCAGCGCATTGACCACCGCTATCGACGTCGCCGCACTCGCCCAGGCCCACGCGGCCCGCCGCGGACTCCCAATGCACTTCGACGGCGCCGACATCCGCGCCCTCGCAAGCGGCCTCATGATCGAGCGGCGCGAACGCTCCACCTTCTCGAGGCGCGCCGCATGAACGCCGCCACACTCACCGCACAGGACGCGCGCCCCGCGGCGCGCGCCCTGTCGCCCGCCGAACGCCACGCCCGCCGGCGCGACCTGGTCGACGGCTTCGACGATCCGACCGACGAAATCATGGCGCGCGAGTGGGACGAGCAGACGCGCGAGCTCGCCGACCGTCACCGCGCCGACCAGCTCGACGGCAACCGCGCCGCCATGCGAGGCAAGCTCAAATGATCGGCGCTACCCTCGTCACGGTCGCCTGCGCGACCGACAGCACCGCGGGCCAGCTCCAGATTACCGTTACCAACTGGATCCCGGCCGCCCCAATCGCCTGCGCCAGGCTCTTGGCCGGTCACGCCACGCCCAAACCAGAGCCGATAGAATTCCTGGAGGACCTGAACCAATGAGCCGCCTCGACCGCTTCATCCTCCGCGCGCTGTCGCACCCGGCCGCGCCGCTCGTCGCGGCCGCGCTGTTCCTACTCGCTTGCGCCCTCGACTGACTCAACCCCGCGCCTGGTGCGGTTTCGAACCGCACCAGGCGCGCCCACCCGTAACGCCCACGCCCTCAAGCACATCCGATCTCCTAGTTCCTGCCCTCAGTGGAGTAAGTCACTTTCCCGACTCACTGCCGCGCGGAGTCACCAGCCCGCCAACGCCGGCCGGCGCGCCGCCTGGGATGCCCAGGCGCGCTTCGCGTCGCGTCGGGGGACCGCCGCGGCGCGCCGGCGTTGCGCCCCTCCGCAGTCAGCGCGCGAGGCCTCCGGAGGCGCCAGCACGCGGACTTGCCGCGCGGCGCACGTCGAGCGACCGCGGCAAAAGCGGCCGCGTCACTCGCCGTGCGAAAATCGCGCCATGAACACGCGCTTTCCCAGGCCACCGCGCCCGCTTCGGCCGCCCAAGCCCCCGCGCGCGCCCAGGCCGCCACGCCCGCCGCGCACCGGACAGCCCGCCCTGGACCGCGCCCTCCGACGCCAGATCGCCACGCCCAGACCCACCGTGCCGCCAGTGCCGCGCCCCTAACTGCTCAACTCCACTGTCACCAAGCCCGAAATCGACAGCCCCGCCGGATGGGCCACCGAGGCGCCCGCCGACGCGCCCGCCAGTTGCGGCCGCTCCCAGCCGGGCGCGCCGCACAACCCCTGCAGCCGCACCCGCACGTCAAGCCGTTCGGTGGACACCTCGGAACCGCCCGCGGCCGCGCCCTCGAGTCGTACGTCCCAGGCCAAGCTGCCGACACACGCCGACCCGCCCGCCGATGCACCCTCTACCGCCCGCTCCCGCCGCAACGGCGCCGGCAACACACCCGACGCGCCGGCCGACACGCCGCGCGGGCTCACCCACAGCCGACCCGCCACCTGCGACGCCCCGAACGCCGCGCCCCTGATACTCCGCTCCCGAAACAACTCCAACCCACTCGCGGCCGAGCACCCAGCCGACGCACCCGCCAGCGGTACCACAGTCACTTCACCCGCAAGCTCGCCCACGCATGACGAGCCCCCGCCACACGCCCCAGCCAGCGCCAACCCTCCACCCAACACACCCACCACGGCCGATCCGGATGACACCGCCCCCCGCAGCCCGCCCTCCACGCTCAGCCGGTCAGCCACGGCAACCGATCCGGATGACACCTCCGCGCGCAGCCCGCCCTCCACGCTCAGCCGATCCGCCTCAGCGCTCGAGCCACCCGCCGCCGAACCATCGCCCAAATCAAGATCGGGCATCCGGTCAATCCTCCGTAATCGTCAACGCCCCCGGCCCAAAGCTCGGCGTGTCGTCGATAGCGACCGCCTTCGGCGTCGTCAACGTGCCCCAGAACAGCAGGTTGCCGGCCGTCGCCGCGTCGAACAGCGCCCAGGCTGCAACCGTGCCCCACGAAGCCGTTGCCCGCGGAAACGTGATCGCCGTGCCGTTTTGCTTAATCGTCGTTGTCCCGGACGCCGCCGGAAAATTGGTTGCGTTGTTCGTCATCCCAACGCGCGCATACGACCCGCCCGAAACCTCCACACCGCCGCCCGCATCCGTGGGCGCCGTCGTGAACAGCGCCCCGTACACCGTGGCCGGCCGCGCGAAATCGCCGCCGCCGAGAATGTGATCGAGAACTTTTGCTTCCAGATAGTCACTCTTCGAACCAGGCATCAGTTACACCTCCGCAAACGAACCTAACACGCCAACCGCCCTCGCGCTCCCCCGCGACACCCCGAGCGGGCGCGATCCGCCGGAGCTCCGCCGCACGAACGCCCGATTTCACCAGGTCCCGTCCGACGAACGTCACACGCGGAGGCGCCGGCGCGCGGTTGACGCGGACCCCCGGCCCGCGCCGTGCGGGGCGTGAAAATGTGGGCGCCGTGGCACGTCGCGGGCCGGCCGCTTGGTCTCGCTTCGCTCGACCAGGCGGCGCCAGCCTCACCCGCGGAACACCACCGCCAGCAATCCGCGATGTGTTCCGAAATGAAACCGAACACGCTCATGCCGTACAACCGTGCACGCCACGCGCCACACGCCGCTTGAAACACCAAAGGCTCACCCGGTCGGAGGATGGGTCTTCTCTCGAAACCACATCCCGGGTGAGCCCCAGTGTAACCGCGCTCCGGGCCACCGGCGAAGCCCGCCCAGCAAGAACAAGCCCGCCGACCGTCGCGCGGCCGTCTACCCATTCTCGCTTACATCGCCTTCGCCAGCGGGTCCACCCCGAAAACATCCGCGTGCCGGATGTAGCGCTTCACCACCGCCAGGCTCTTGTGGCCGGTCCGCTGCATGATGGCGATCTCGCCGGCGCCCGCCACGGCCGCCGCCGTCGCGCAGCCCGCCCGCAGCGAGTGCGCTCCGTAGGGCTCCGGATCCAACCCGATCATCTGCACCGACCGCCGCACGATCCTCCACACCGTCTTTACGTTCAGCCGCCCGGGCTGAACGCGGTCGCCGCCGTCGACGCCCGCGAACAACGGCCCCGCCTCCTTGCCCCGCGCCCGAAGCCACGCCTTCAACACACGCACCGGGCAACTGTGCGCCCGCCGGCCAGCGAAGATCCCGACTTCCCTGCCCTCGCCCTCTTGATCAGTCTTCGAGCGGCCTATCCACACCACCACGCCTTTCGCCGCGAAACGCACATCCGACACCTCGAGCGCGCACAACTCCCCGGCCCGCATCCCCGTAGCGAAGCCGAACACCAGCAACGCGCGATCGCGCACCGCGCGGACCGTCTTCAGGCGCAATAACGCCGCGCTCATCTTCCGCAACTCCGCCGGCACGATCGCCGCCTTCTGCCGCTGTGCCCTCCCGTTCTTCCGCCGCGCCGCCCGCATCAGATCGCGCACCGCATAACCGACCGGAGGCGTCTGCCCGCCCTGCCGATGCGCGGCCACAATCGCGGCCAGACGCTGTTCAACCGTCGCCAGCGCGCGGCCCGCTTCCAGGCAATGCACCGCGTACAACTGCACCGTCTCTTCCAGCGCCGGCAACGCCGCACGCCCGGCCGACCGACACCACCCCTCGAAATCCGCCCACCCGATCGCATAGGCTTTCTTCGTCGCCACAGACCGCCCGTTCTCCATCCAGCGCGCGGCCGTCAGCCTCAGTCTTCGCACGTCCACACCTCCCATCTCGAACAGACACAACTGCTCTGCTGGTAACCCCTCATCAACCCGTGGCATCGGTTTCTCCGGCTCTCGCGCCGCACTCCGCCCGATAATACCCTATTCATCGGCACGCCCAAACCATGATACACTCCCCCCAGGCGCGCCCGGCGGCGCCGTCCCCAAGAGGCGCCCAAAAACGTATGCCACACGTTGCCGCCAGCGCCCGAAAAAACGATGCCCAGCGACCCCTCCCCCATCCTTGAAACACAAGCCCGGCAGCCGCAACACGATATACGTTATCGGAAGCAGACTCTGCGGGCCGGTCTCGGGAACACTACGCGCCGGATGTATCCGACTCGCGATAGAATCGATTCAGGAGGCATCCGCCACATGCCATCGAGACAGCAGCTTCACGAGCTTGTCGACCGCATCCCGGAGGAATCCACCGAGGCGGCCAGCCGCATGCTGGCCGGGCTCGCCGCCGATCCCGTGTTGTACTCCCTGCTCATCGCACCACTCGAGGAGGAACCCATCAGCCCCGAGCTCGAACGCCGCATCCTTGACGCCGCTTACGGGGACCGCCTCGAAGCGGGCGTTGCCCATAATGGCCCGCCTCCTCTTGCGCACCGCAAGTTCCTTGACGCTGAAGAGTTTTGCCAGGTACTTATCTGAAAATCCCCACTCCTTTGCCTTCTT
>JAPLSS010000602.1 GCA_026398515.1 Candidatus Sumerlaeota bacterium
GGCCAAATCCTCATCCCCGATCCCCCCCCTTTTTCCGCCTAACCTTGCTTCTCCGGACGGACCAAGGCCACGACGGCCCCAATCGGTGAAATCCGGTCATCGATCGACTGGATCGCCGCATCCAGACTCGCCGCCCCCAGATCACGATCCCAGTGCTGGTCCAAAGACCAGTTTTTCCCGTCCGGGCCCGAAAATATTGCACCCCGAATCGCGGACCCGTTATTCGTGATTGGATTGAACAGGAGCATCTGGTTGAACGCGCCAATGTGGTAGCCGTATCGCTCGCCCCGATGGCCGCCGGCATGGCGTCTCAAGGCCGACGCCTTGCAGATCAGGCCCCGAAACGAGTCAACGACCGCGTTGAACTGCTCCGACAACTCTGCGGCTCTCTGTCGGAAAACATCGTCCCGGAAACCTTCAAGCCGTTCCCAAGCCGGTCCCAGGTCGGCTTCGATTCCAGCGCGTTTTGTCCGCAGCCCCTGCAATCGAAGGCGGCAAGACTTCGCCGCCAGGTCCGCCGCCGCGACTGCTGCCAGCGCCCCTTTCGAAGCGACCGCAAGACCTCCAGCCTCCTGTGCCGCTGCATATTCCTCACTCGCCACCCGTGCCCCCGCGGCCAGCACCTGCCCATCCGCATCTGCCACGTTGGACTCTGCCGCCAGGATGTCCCCCAGGACTTTCTCGCGCTCGGCCACGATGGCCTGGGCCGCGTCCAAAAGTTCGTCAAATGGATCTACTGCTGCCTTAGATCCGAACATAATTCCCCCTTGATATTTCAGGCCTCGCAACGTGCCTAACTCTTGTCGCCGGAAGCAACAATGCCAGCCGGCGCTGATCGCCGCCACCGCCGATGGTCGATCGCAGTGGACCCTGCTCGCGAGATCCGGCGATAGTTCCAGGAGCCGGAGACCCCACGGCGACCGCCGCCGGCGCCGGCCGCGGCGCCTTGCCCGCCCTCGGCAACCCCATCGTCTTGCGTAGATAAGTCTCCAACTCGTCGTCCCCCTGCACCAGACCCGCCCCCGCGAATTCCTTCAAAGCCGCGTACAGCGTCCCAAACTCGATCCCTTGGATCTTCTGAGCCGTGATCTTCGGATACCGCGTCATCCCCGCGAAGTTGTAGTCGCACAGCCGCCGGATCGTAGTCCGCGACAACTCTTCCGAGATCGCCTTGGCCGTGGCCTGGAGTCCCATGTAAAAGAAATCCCCCAGCGATTCGCCCAGCGCGCGATTGCCCCCGGTCGTCTGCCCCAGCATCATGAACTGAGCCAGCGCGCTCATTGCGATCATCATGCTATGGTGCGCAATGCTTTCCTGGGGGTCGCGTAAAGTGCCCTCAACCCCCTTCAGCCCGAACACCCATCCGTTCGGCAGCACGATCCCGGCCTTTTCGTGCGTCGACAGACTGGCGACGTACCCTAGCGCGATCTCCCGATCTTCCTTCTTGGCATTTTCCGCCATGATCGCGTACGGTATACCCATCCCATTCCGCTCGATTGAGATCGCGTCGATTTTGTAAAGGTTGCTCTTGATGTACCAGTGCTGGTACGCGCACCGCAGCATCGACCGCCCCGCGAAATTCGACCCTTCCTGTTCGTGCGTGAACAGCGCCAGCTTCTCCGCCGGTACCGTCACCGTGACGTAGGTCTGGCCCTTCGCCCCGTACTGCTCAATCGCGACCAGATCCTCATTCTCATCCGTGATCCACCGCTGAAACGTCACCGGCAACCTCGGCGCCAGCTTGGCGATCCGAACCCGGTTGCCGTCGATCCGCCAGACTTCCTCATGCGCCGAACATCCGAAGTCCAACATCAGCAGCGCGTTCCGCACCACCGCTGAGAACTTGATGTCCCCGAGCAAACACTCGCGCACCAGGTCCGCCGCCTCTTGCTCCACCGAAGTCGCATTCGCCGGCGCCGACACCGTCCACTCCGCACTCAGAATGGGCAACTTCATAGCCATCAGCGTGGCCGCTACCTGGGCATCGCTGCGCCGCATTTTCTCGTAGATCGAAAACGCCGCCAGGCCCTCCAGGGCCGAATTATACTCCCCGAGATCCCGCAGGTAGCCCGAGAAAAACGGCGTCCCCGTCGTCCCCACCTCGACATTCGGTGGAACCGGCGCCGGCGCCGGCGCCGGTCGCGCTTGCGCCAATCCAATCCACCTCAGCGCGTTCAACAGCATCTTAACTTCCTCCCCAGGAGGGCGCGGCGCGATAAGGAGAAAAACGCCCGCGCCCCCCGAATCGTCACCTGGCAAGTACCTGGTATATGTGCTCCCGGAGTCGAAACATTTCTCTGTTTTCACTTGCTACCAGCCGCAGTGCCGATTTATAGTCCAACTCGGGGTGCGCCGCCTGCGCTTCCCGCGTGAGGTTCTCGATTTCGTCATCCACCATGACGAGCTTCCCTTCGACCAGCCGAGAGACCGTCAGGCCGATCGTGCTGGCCTCACGCTGGCGATACAAACCCTCGCGAAGCCGCATCAGGGCCGGGTTCTCCCGCGCCACGGCCGAATGCGCCGCTCTGTAGTCCAGGCCCGTCGCCATCTTCGCGACTCTCGCTTTTTCGATCTCGTTATCCAACTGGTCCAGGTCGTTAAACACGTTCTCGTTCGCCATTTCTCACCCCTCCCGCAGTCTCAGCAGTCCTCTATCCGCATCCCCCGAAGCAGCTCACGGTCTGACTCCGTAAATCCCTCCGCCGGCCGCGTCTCCGCCTTCGTGGCGCCACCGAAGACGCGAGCCACGGCTCGCGCCAAGAACATCTGCAAAACGGCCCCATGCGCAACGCCGAAGCAGTGGGGCCAACAGGCGACAAAGAGCTCTGTCTCGTCGCCCAGGCCGCGAGAACAGAACTTTATGCCTAATCCCCCTGGATTGGTGTCGCCGTGCGAGTCCCGCAGCCTTTCTATGAGCCATAACCGGCCAAGCTCGTCACTACCCAGTGCCCGCGCAAGCGCGTGATACAAGAAAAAGCGCAGCGGTTCGCCCATCAAGATCCCGAGACAATGACGCCCCATGTCGACGCTGAGGCACGCTTCTTCGCCGCGATCTTCGAGCATGGATAGCACCATGCCGGACCGGTCCCCCGGGTCCTCCGGGTTTTGTTCTTCAAGTTCCAGTTTCAACACCCCAATCGTTTCTGAAGTCTCGTCCGCCATACCTTCCCCCCTTTTTCGTTTTCCAAACACAAGTCGATCATGCCTCCGACCCGCTGAACGCGAGCCACAAACAACCGCTTCTGGCTCGCGTCCAGCGGCCACTGGTTTCTGTTTGCGGTCGACGCTGTTCATGCCGCCTCCGCTGTGGTATTTTGGCTCACCGCTGGCGCATCGGTCCGCTGCTGAAGTACTCGACGCACCGTCCCGTAGCTGGCGCCCGTTGCGCGGGCGATGCCTCGCAGGCTGAAGCCCTGCCCTCGCAGTTCGGCAACGCGGTCGCGGTGGAAGATCACCTTGGGGCGGCCTATGTGCTTCCCGGCAGCGCGTGCCCGTGCATGGCCGGCCCTGATGGTCTCAGACTTCTCGTCATTCTCCATCTCCGCGTACCAGGCCTGTATGGCCCACAGCAGCTTCCCCATGGTGGAATTGATTGGGCCGGTCTGCGAGCGGATGGGAACGACGATTACCCCGAGGTCGGCCAGCTCGTAGACCGCGCCGATTACTTCTCGCATGTCGCGCCCCAGGCGCGATACCTTCCAAACCAAGAGCCGGCCGAACTTCCGGGCGGCGGCGTCCCTCTTCATCTGCTCAAACAAGGGGCGCCGCTTGGCTCCCGTCCGGCAGGACGCCCCCTGCTCGACGTAGACGCACTAGTCCTCGAACTGGTTTTCGATGGTCTGGCGGTCGGAGCTTACTCGGAAATATAGGGCGTCCACCGCGGCCGCGCGCACTTCGCCACCGCGATCGGCAGGTTGGTTCATATACCACCCTCTTCCGAAGAACTTCGCGTGGAACGCGTCTGCACCCCCCAGAGATGGGACGCCATCATCATCACCGTCTTCTCGGTGACGCGCCGTCCGGCGTGTTTCGACCGAATCAAATCGATCGAAGACATGAGCCGGCGCATCGAACCGTTTACCAAACGCGCCCAACAATCGAAAGCCCCTTCGTCGACATCGGCCACGCCCTCTGCTTTCAAAATCCCTGCCACTTCAGATCGGGAGAGACCAGCCAACGGCGCCCAAATCCCTACCCTTGAAGAAATGGCGCCCAGGTCCGCGGCCCGGCTCGTCGTCATC
>JAPLSS010000528.1 GCA_026398515.1 Candidatus Sumerlaeota bacterium
ATGCGAGGCTCTCTCCTTCGCCTTCGAGCTTCAGCGCGCCCTGATACGTGGGAAGGGTGAAACGAAACAGCGCCCCGCCCTCGGGGCGGTTCGCCGCGGAGATCCGTCCGCCGTGCGCCTCGATGATGCCCCTGCAGATAGCCAATCCCAAGCCCGATCCCGGCGTGCGAGCGGAGTTCTTGCCGCGGTAGAATTTCTCGAACACCGCGTCCTCTTCCCCCGGGGCCAGGCCGGGGCCGAAATCCTCCACCAGGACCTCGACTCCGCGCTCGACGGCGCGCCCTTCCACGCGGATCGGCCGATCCGCCGGGGCGTAGTTCAGGGCGTTCTCAATCAGGTTGATCAACACATGCTGCACGAGAAGGCCGTCCACCTCGACGAGCGGCAGGTCGTCGGGCAGGCGGGTCTCCAGGGCCCGGCCCCGCAATCGTTTGTCCAACGCCGACAGGGCCGCGCCGACGATTTCCTCCAGCGGCTGCGGCTCGCGGCGCAGTTCCAGCGCGCCCCCTTCCAGCCGCGTCATCTCCAGCAGGTTGGCGATCAACCGGCTGAGTCGCTCCGCTTCTTCGTGGATGTCCGCGATCAGGGCGCGGCGGGTCGCGTCGTCCAAGGTCGCCCACGCGTCCAGCAGACTCCCCGACGACCCCAGGATCGTCGCTAACGGAGTGCGCAGGTCGTGCGAAACGGAGCTGAGGATCGAACTGCGCAGCCGCTCGGCCTCGATCTGGAGCAGAGAGCGCCGTTGCTCCTCCTCCAACCGTTCGACCTCCAGCGCCAAGGCGACCTGGGCGGCGAACGCTTCGAGCAGACGGATGAAGTCCATCGCGGGGGGCGAATCCTGGCGCAGGACGCCTAAAACGCCCAGCGTCTCGCGCGACGCGCGCAACGGCACGTAGAGCGCCTCGGCCGACGCCAGCGTCTCCGTTCCCCAGCCGGCGAGTTGAGAGTGTTCATATACCCATTGCGCGACGCCGCGTTCCTTCTCGCTCAAGCGCCATTCGACCGGATAGACGACGCGAAGGCGGATCTGGCCGGCTTCGTCGGGAAGCAGGATGGCCAGCCGGCATTCCGCCGCTTCGGCGATGACGCGAGCCGAGGCCCCCAACAGATGCTCCACGCCTCGCGACTCGACGAGTTGGCTGCTCAGTCGATGCTGGGCGGTCAGGCGCAACGCCGCCAGTCGGGCCGTCTCCACCTGGCGCCGGATGCGCAGCATGAGCGTGCTGATCAGCAGCGCCGCCCCGAGCATGACGAAGAAGGTCACCACATATGAAAGGTCAGACACCGCGAACGTGAAACGGGGAGGCACGAAGAAAAAGTCGAACAGGAGCACGCTCAAGACCGACGCGAGGATCGAGGGACCGCGACGGCCGCGCATGGCGGTCAGCATGACGCCGACTAAGTAGACCATGGTCAAATCCGTCAGGGCGAAATAGGGGAAGAGAAGCCAATCAACCGCCGTGCAGAAGGCCACGCCGAGGAACGCGCCGCCATAGCCGCGCCAGGCGACCGCGCCGTCCGCCGCCCGCCGGGGCAAGGCGTGAGCCGGCTCCCCTTCGCCCCGAATGACGTAGATGTCGATATCGCCGCTCAGCCGCACAATCTGGTCGACCACCGTGTTCGTCAGGCGCTCGCGCCACCAGGGCAGAACGGGTTTGCCGACGACGATCTTGGTCACGTTGCGCGAACGGGCGTAACGGACGACCTCTTCGGCCATTCGCTCTCCCGAAATGGCGACCACCTCCGCGCCGAGCCGTTGAGCCAGGCGCTGGTGATTGGCCATGCGTTCGCGGGCCTGGGCGGACATCGAGGCGGTGGCGGGGGTTTCCACCGTCAGGGCGATCCACTCCGCCTGCAAGAGGGTCGCCATTCGGCGGGCGGAACGGATCAGCTTGGCCGAGGAGGGGCTGGGGCCGACGCATACCAACAGGCGCTCCCGCGTCGGCCAAATCCGGTCCAGGGTCGCATCGCGGCGCGCCGCCAGGACCTCCACGTTGACCCGGTTGGCCATGAACCGCAGCGACAGCTCGCGCAACGCAACCAGGTTGGACTTGCGGAAATACTTTTGCGCGGCCCGTTGCGCCTGTTCGGGGATATAGACCTTCCCCTCGGCCAGGCGCTTGAGCAATTCCTCCGGCGGGAGGTCGACGAGCACGATCTCGTCGCTTCGTTCGAGGATCGAATCGGGCGCGGTTTCGCGTTGGACGACGCCGGTGACTTGCGCCACCACGTCGTTGAGGCTCTCAACGTGTTGAACGTTCATGGTGGTGTAGACGTCGATGCCCGCGTCCAACAGCTCGAGGGCGTCCTGCCAGCGTTGGGCGTGGCGCGAGCCCGGCGCGTTGGTGTGAGCCAGCTCGTCCAGCAACAGCAGCGCCGGGCGGCGCTTCAGAGCGGCGTCCAGATCGAATTCGCGAAGCGCGATCCCGCGATAGGCGACTTCGCGGCGCGGCAGGGTCTCCAGCCCGCTCAACAGTTGTTCGGTCTCGGCGCGGCCATGGGTTTCGACGATGCCCACGACAACGTCGACGCCCTCGCGACGACGCACTTGGGCGTCTTCGAGCATCGAATAGGTCTTGCCCACTCCCGGACAGGCGCCGAAGAAGACCTTCAAACGCCCGTGCGACTCCTTCTCCTCTTCGGAGCGAAGGCGGGCCAGCAGGACGTCGGGGTCGGGGCGATGGTCTTGCGTCATCACAGGTTATGCCGCAGACGTCAGGCCAAAGATGAAACGCGGGCGTTCCCCTTCGGGGAAAGCGCTTCGCTGTTCCTCTCGCTCCTCTCCGTTGGTGAGCAGAGACCTAACGCCTGCAGTCTACTTGCCTGCTGCCAGTTTATCCAGCGCCAGATTGAGTTCGAGGACGTTGACGCGCGGCTCGCCGAACAGGCCGAGGGTCCGTGGCTTCCCATGATCCTGGATCAATCGGCGAACGGCCTCTTCGGAAAGCCCGCGCGCTCGCGCTACGCGCGGCGCCTGGTAAAGCGCGGCGGCCGGCGTGATGTCCGGGTCCAACCCGCTGGCCGAGGCGGTCGCCAGATCGACGGGGACGGGGGAAGCCGCGCCGGCTTCCGCGGCGCGCAACGCCGCGATTCTCTTCTCAACCGCCTCTGTCAGCGCCGGGTTCGTCGGGCCAAGATTGGACCCCGTGGAAGCCGCGGCGTTGTAGGGTGTCGGACTGGTCGCCGAGGGGCGGCCCCAGAAATAGCCGTCGCCGACGAACGGCTGGCCGATCAACTCCGAGCCGATGATCCGCTCCCCCTCGCGCATCAGGCTTCCGTTGGCCTGGCGGTGAAACAGCGCCTGGGCCAAGCCGGTCATCAGGAGCGGATACCCGATTCCGAGGAGCAGAGTCATCCACGCCAGCATCGCAAGCGCCGGCTTCAGTTGGGTTTTGAGTTCCTGCCACATATGAACCAGCATCTCCTTTTACGCAATGCGCTCGGCTTGGGCTTCTTTGTGTCACGTGTCACTTGGGGAAACGTCGTTGCCCTTTCAGGGGCGCATCTTGACACTGCCACGTGTAGACGGCCCAGGTTTCATCCCAGTCGTTGTTTCGCCGGGCGATGTCCAACGCCATGAGATGCTGTTCGCCTGGGAGGCTCCAGATCTGTCCCGTGCGCTTGAAACGATCCTGGAATTGGCTGCAGGTGGACTCCATGGCTCCCGAGCCGATCGGGCAGCCCTCGGCGCGCAATTGGTCGTAATGAAGGTGTTCTCGATGCCGGCGGAAATAGGCGATTTCGCGTTGGGTGGCGGGGTGCGGGGGCTCGTGGCCGTCGGCGCAGACTTCACACAAGTTCTCCAGGGTTTGCAGGACGCCAAACTCTCCGCCGTGCTTGAGTTGATGGAGCAGCGGCTCGATCCACGCGCGCGCCTCGGGGCTGCCTTCGCCGAACTGGTCATGAGCCACCGCCCACAGATGCTCGCAGGCGTGGTAGAAGTCCAGGCCGCCCAGGGCCTGGGGAAGCGATCGGCCACGATCTTCCAGATCCACACCGCGCCGTCGACCGGCGAACCCCACTTCGCCGCCACCGCGGCGGCATGCTCGTACGAGAGGGTCATCACCGCCGTGTAACACAGCCTTTCCTCCAGCGCCGGCGACATCGCCTGGCGCCGCCACAGCCCCCACCGCTCCCGAATCGGCGACAGCCATTGCCGCGTCTGCCGATCCTGCCCATGCGCGGCGTTCATCGTGACCGGGCCCACCACGGTGCGGATCGTCAGCCGCTGAAGCCTTACTCGTCTCAGCGGCTGATGGCTCAGGGGGGAAATTCGCCCCTTGGCCATCCGCCAGGCGCTGCACCTTCTCCTCCAATCTCCATTCGCGTCCTTCCTCCAGGGTCTCCAGTTCCACCTCGGCCAAAGGCGAAACGGCGCGGTCTCTCTAGCATCTCTACAGGCCTCACGTCAATGGGATCAATGCCACCTCCAGAAACGAGGATGCGCAGGGCAATCTCGCCAATCCCTGGTAACAGTGTCAAAATGCGCCCGGCCGATGCTCCTGACAAGTGGAGGGGTTGTCATGATCAGGCGTCTTTGCGGAGTTTCGGTCTCCGCGGTCGTGGCCGCGTTATCTGTCGGCCTTTCGCTCTGGCCATCATCCGGCGCCGCCCAGGGACGGCCGGCGAAGGCGGCGGCTTCCAAAGGCGGCCGCTCCTTGGCGCCGTACGAGAAAGTCCCGAAGGGCGGACAGGCGGCCATGACATGGCCCGGACTGGATCTGGTTGGCCAGATCGGGAGCTACGCCGGCGGCGGAACGGCCAAGGCGCCGGCCTACGTCCCGAATTCGCCAACCGCCGCGGATTGGCGATACAGATTCCCCTTCCCCGCCCGGCTGCTTCCCGCCGGGCCGGCGGCGATGGATCTTGCTCATGCGCCTGGCGCGGCGGAGGCTTATCGCGCCCCGGTGAAGCGTCCCTTGTTGCTCCACCAGATGATGCCTCGGGACGTTGTGCCATTTGTCGCGTCGTAGACATTGGTCGGGTCCGTGCCGCCGTTCGCGGGCCCGACGACCATTGCCCAGAACCACGGATTTAGGAAAGCGAATGTGATTCACGGCAATAACACAGTAAACGGCGAAAACAAACAAACGTCCCCCCTTCTTACCTTGCCTCTCCGGCGCCCTGTGTCGTCAACCAAACAGCATCCCCGAGAAGACCGCTCTCCGACGGCAGACCGATGCCGCAAACGCCCGGGCTCGTCAGGAAGAAACCCGCCGAGCTTGGCTCGGCGGGTTTCGCACGTTCAGAACAAGCGGTCCCGGCCAGTTCTTACGGCTCCTGGCCGCGGCTGGAGCGGGCGATCAGGCCCGCGGACATCGTCCCGTTCGTCGGATCGTAGAAACCATTCGGCCAATTGGCGTCGTATCGCGAGATGCCGTCGACGATGTCGCCGGCCCCCCATGAGGCGGTCGGCCCGAGCGAGTAGATATACCACGACACGCCGGCCCCCCTCATTTTGACAAACATCGGGTACTTGGCCGGGGAACTGGTCTTGCCGAAGGGGACAGTGGTGTGCAGTTCATATTCCGTCAGGGTTTCCAGCCGGCACGTGTCCTCGTGGCCGATCAGTACGCCGTTCTGTTTGCGGCCGCTGACTTGGGAAAAGATATCCTTTGGCGTGAAGGTGATGTAGGCCACGGGGGTGGTCAACAACGCCCATTGCCACTGGTGACGGATCGCATCGTTATAAATTGACGGAACCCCCGTGGCGCCTTGCTTTTTGTTGCTCTCCGTGTCGCCAATGGGCGGGCGGTTCCAATCCACCGCGTACGCTTCGACGCCGACGGCCGCCGAACGCATGTCGGCCTTCAGGCGCGAAACCTTCGAGCGCGTCTGCGCCTCCAGGAAGTTCGGCACGGCGATGGCGGCCAGGATGGCGATGATCGCTACGACGATCAGCAGTTCGATCAGGGTAAAGCCGGCTATCCGTTTCATCCTTCTCCCTCCCAGAAAAGTGAATGTGATTCACGGCAATAACACACTCAACGGCGAAACCGAACGAACGCCCCCTTTTTCTTACCTTACGTCTCCGGCGCCCTGCGTCGTCAACCAAAAAGCACCCCCGCGAAGACCGCTCCCCGACGCCAGACAGAAGCCGCAAACGCCCGGACTCGCCAGAAAGGGACCCGCCGAGCGGCGTTCGGCGGGTCCCTTCTGCTCAAAACGCGCGACGCTACGTCGATCAAAACGGCTCCTGTCCGCGGTTGGAGCGGACAATGAACCCGGTAGACATCGTCCCG
>JAPLSS010000275.1 GCA_026398515.1 Candidatus Sumerlaeota bacterium
TCCAGTTCGTTCCAGGGATACGGGTCCTCCGCATAGATGAACTCGCGCGTCTCGCCGTGGAGCGCCCGGAGCAGCGAGAGGCCCTGAATGTCGTTCAAACTGTCGTGCGGCGCCGCGCCGACCACGTCGAGGAACGTCGGCAGGAAATCGACGTTTTGCACGAGCGACGGGCAGCGCCGGCCGCCTTCGAAAACCTCCGGCAGGCGCGCGATGAGAGGGGTGTGGAGGCAGGCGTCGTAGACGTTCATCACGTGCGCCATCTGCGGCGGATGCTCGTCATACACGTCGCCGTGGTCGGACGTGATGAGGAGAAGCGTCCGGTCCATCAGCCCCTCGCGCCGCAGCGCCTCGCAGACTTCCCCTACGTGCGCGTCGGCCTCGGCCACGCAGCCGTCGTTCAGGCTTTCGAGGAGGGCCCATTCGCGTTCGGTCCACCGGCGAATGCCGCCCGTGGCATGATGGGGATTCTGGTCCAACGCCATCGCCTCTTCGACCGTGACGCCCTCCTGCAGAAATTGCGACAGGAACGGCTCCGCGGGACGGCACTTCAAGTGCGGATTGCTGAAGTTGAGGAAACAGAAGAACGGCTTCGCGTCGCCGCGGTACGCCTCGATCCATTGGGTGAAGCGCTCCACGGTGAAGTGTTGTTTCGAGGGGCGATTGGCCGGGCATTCGCAGGAGTCGATGAGGTGGAACCCGCGGTCGGCCTGCGCGGCGCGAATCCAGGTGTTGGGATTGAAGGCCGCCGTGCGATAGGAGAGTTTGCGCGCGATTTCGGCCCACGTCGGATCGGCGTCGTCGAGATACGCGTGCTCGATGTCGGCGCGGTGGGTGAAGGGATACAGGCCGGTGAACATCGACGTGTGGCTCGGCAACGTCCAACACCCCGGCGAGAAGTGGTTCTCGAACAGGACGCCCTCGGCGGCGATGCGGTCGCTGTTCGGCGTGGTCGGCTTGGGATAGCCGTAGCACGACATGTTCTTCACGCGCTGCGTGTCGAGCACGATCAACACGACGTTGACCGCGGGGTTTGCGGCTTTCAGTCCGGCCAGCGAGGGAATCGGCATGGTTCCTTTGTCCTTCCTAATCGGCAATTCACACCTCGACCCATTCGCCGTCGCGATCGCACGAATCGCGCACCGCCAGGCCGATGCGCACCGCCCAGCGGCCGTCGTCCCCCGTGGCTCGCGGAGCGGCGCTCTCCAGAACGCAACGCCGGAAATCCTCCAGGATGCGGGTGTCGGCGCCGTGGTGCGCGCCGGCGGCCTGTTGGCGCAGGTCCCACGTTCGCCGGGCGTGGGTGAACCGCTCGCTGAAGGTCAACCGCTCGCGCCCCAGGTCGCCTTCCAGTTCGCCGCGGTCGCCTTGAACGTGAAGCGTGCGCGTGGTGCGGGCGCACACGACGCTGAGGTTGTACGTGGCCAGCAGGCCGCTTTCGAATTCCAACATCGCTACGCCGTGGTCGAACGTGTCTTTGTCGCTGTTGTAGAGGCAGATGTCGGCGGGAAAGCCGCGCGCCTGTTCGCTCGTTTCCCAGAGAAAGCCTTTGCCTTTCTCGTCGGAATCGGCTTTCCAGTCCCAGTAGTCGGGACATTCCTTGGCGACGTCGCACTGGCTGCATCGCGCGCCGCGTCGCGGGTCGGGCTTGTAGTGAAAGAGGTTCGACCTCCCCGCGACGCGGACCGGGTTTCTTCCCAAGAGAAAGCGCATATTGTCGAAATCATGGGTCGCCTTGGTGACCCACAAGCCGCCGCCAAACCGGCGCAACCGATTCCAACGACGAAAATACGACCGTCCTTCAAAGTAGGTTTCAGAGAAGTGCGCCGTGTGAATCGCTCCGAGCGCGCCGGAGTCGATGACCTCCCTGGCCGTTTCGGCGAACGGCGCCCAGCGCAAGTTCAGGCCCATGTAGAACACCGCGCGGCTCGCCCGCGCGGCGGCGATGATGGCGTCGCAATCTTCCAGCGTGAGGGCGAGCGGCTTCTCGCAATAGACATGCTTCCCCGCGGCCAGCGCCCTGACGGCCGGCTGCACGTGCTGCGAATCGCAGGTCGCCACGAAGACGGCCTCGACGCGCGGGTCGCCGACCACCGCGTCGATCGAATCGTAGACCGCGCAGCCGCCGCATTGCCCGGCCAGCCATTCGCCGCGCGGCCGGAAGACATCGTGGATGCCGACGAGTTCGAATTGGTCCGATTTCTCCCCGGCGCACTGGCGCGCAATCGAATGGCCTCGTTGGCCCGCGCCGATGAGGCCCACCTTCAAACGAGTCATGATTCAGCATCTCCTCCTAGCACCTTGACCGTGTGCTCCTGATGGGTCTTCTCATTAACCCCTCGTTTCAACGAGGGGGCCCCTGCATGGGGATAAGCCCGAAACCGTTTCAACGGTTTCCCGAGGCGCCTCCTGACCTGCCGGCCAGAGAGCCAAAGTTTCTCGGACTCCCCTTTGGACAGACCCCAAAAACCGTTGAAACGGTTCCTGGGAATCTCTGCATCGCGCCGCCCCTCGTTGAAACGAGGGGCTAATGAAAAGCCCCTCAGAAAGGCTTGGTCGAAATACTAGATTCAATGCGCCAAAGCCGACACATCATAAACCGACGCATTCTCCGCCGGATCCCGCCACACCAACTTGCACTGGTCGCGTCGCCGTTCGAGGAACGGCAACAAGTCTTTCTCCGCGGAATCGTCGAGACTCAGCGTCTTGGGGGTCTGGAGTCTCGGCGCCACGAGGATGTAACTTACGTGACGCGCGGCAAGATACTCCTGAATATCCGCGCCGGCGGGAGGATAAGCAATTGTTTGTCGCCGGGCGTATAAGTAATCCGGGATCGGCTCGGGAGTCATGACAATCGCATCGGACGGCGCATTCTCGCGGATCCACGCGTTTCCGATCCGCAGGTCTTTGACCTGGTCGCGGGTGGGATGGCGCCAATCGTGGACGCTGACGCGAACCATCAGGATCAGGAACGCCAACGTCGAACCGAGCATGACGCGGCGCACCAGTTGCGGACCCGGCGGGCGCGGACTGATCCGCCGCCACAGCCAAAGCGCGCCCTCGCCCATGTAATCATAGAGAAACGGAACCAGAGGCAACAGAAGACGGCTCTGC
>JAPLSS010000343.1 GCA_026398515.1 Candidatus Sumerlaeota bacterium
CAAGCGCGTTCAAGACATTATCGGCCAGGTAGTCGGCGGCCCCAGCGCGTTTCAATGCGCCACGGAGATGAGCCGCGTTCAGGAGTTGCGCCGAATTGTCGACGACGAGATCGAGCGCTTGGGCGGCGGCGGCGCGGCAGACGGAGAACGCAAATGATCGCTGCCGCCAGGGCGCGAAGATTCGCCACAAGACCGTTCCTGGTGTTTGCGTCTCTGGCGTTGATGGCCGCTGGCGCTCCGCCCCAGTCCGACGCCCTGCCGAAACTGGGCGTCAACTACGTCTATCATGGCATGGGCAAGTTCGTTCGGGCGCATGGCGGCACGCCGGAGGAATACATCGCCCACCAGAACGAAAAACTGCGCCGCATCGGCCCCGTCTGGGTGCGAAGCGCCGGAAAGGGAGACCGTACCGCCTTGCACTGGGCGACCGTGGAGCCGACCGACGGGGCCTTCGACTTCACGCTGCATGACGCCCGAGTCAGGGACTCGCAAGGCCGTGGACTGTTGATGTTGGGCAATGTGGACTTCAGCGATCCGCCGTCCTATGCGCGCGTTGGAGGCAAGTACTTCGACGACGCCAAGTACTTGGCGTTCCTGCGGAAGATCGTCGAGCGTTACGACGGCGACGGCCAAGACGACATGCCCGGGCTGACGCAACCCATCAAGTTCTGGGAGATCGGCAACGAGCCAGGCGGGCGCGGCGAGTTTCACGGGACCGCGGAAGACTATGCCCATGTCCTCGGGATCAGCCGCGAATCCATCCAAGCCAACGATCCGGACGCAAAGGTCCTGATCGGCGGCTGGGTGATCGGCCAGCTGCGCGAAGAGGAGACGTGGCGGCGCGCCTTGGAACTGTTCGACCGAACGCTGGCCGCGGGCGGCGGCGCATGGTTCGACATCATGAACTACCACGAATACACCGATGACTGCGATTTCCTGACGTATTGCCACGTCAATGGGTTTCAGGAACTGCTCAAGAAATACGGCTTGGTGAAGCCGTTTTGGATCACCGAAGCCAACACCAAACTTCAAAAGGAAGGCAAAGGCCGATACGCGGGAGTCAGCGTGCGCCATACGGTGGAACGCCAGGCGCAAGATTTGGTGAAACGGGCCATCGTCGCCTTCGACGCCGGCGTGGACGTGTTCTTCTGGCATCGGATCGACGACATCAAGGGGGAGAGTTTGGGCGTGGGTCTGTTCGATGAGAATGACCAACCCAAGCCCGTCTTCTACAACCTGCAATTCCTGGCGAGCCGCCTTGAAGGATTTCGTTCCATCCAGCGGATCAGGCAAATGCCCGACAGCATCTACCTCTACAGGCTGGAAACCAATGCGGGCGCGGAATTTGTCTTGTGGACGGAAGCGGAGGACATGACGCTAGATCTGAGCAGCTGCATGGGCGCCGAGGAAGTCGAGATGACGTATGCGATCACCGAAGGCGGAGAATCGCAGCCCATGATAAGGACGGCGCCGAGGAGCAGCGTGCCCGTGACCCAAACACCCGTTTTCATCCGTCCGATCGGATGATCGTCCGAGGCGGTCGCGAATCTCATCCCCCAGGAGGGACCTCCCACATGGCGCAACTCGCAATCCTTGGTGGCGCGCCGGCGATAGTGGCGCCGTTGGGGAAGCCCTGGCCCATTTTCGGCGATCTCGAGCGGCGCCTGCTCAACGACGTGCTGGAGAGCGGCCTATGGAACCGCGGACGCCGGGAGAACCCCGCCGACTCGATGACCGGGCGGTTTGAGGATGCGTTCGCCCGGTTCCAGGACGCCAAGCACGCTCTGGCGGTGACCAACGGCACCGCCGCCATCGAGTGCGCGCTGAAGGCCGTGGACGTGGAGCCCGGCGACGAGGCGATC
>JAPLSS010000742.1 GCA_026398515.1 Candidatus Sumerlaeota bacterium
CACGCGCCTTCGCGGTCGCCTTGCTGCGCGTGCGCCGCGGAGACGTTGGTGAACGCGGCGAGATGAATGAGCGCGGGGGCGTCGGGGTGGCGGCGGATGGCGGCAAGCAGCTGCGCGCGATTCGTAATGTCGATTCCGACCGTGATGTCGAGGTTGACCAGACGATAGCGAGACGCGGCCAGACGCTCCAGGCGCGAGCCGATCAGACCGGACAGGCCGGTGACGAGAATTTTCGGGAGAGTAGTCATGTTGGCAGCGGGAAAACCGTTGAGAATACTCAACCAATTGAACCACGAATGAACACGAATGGACACTAATAAAGAAGGAAACGAAACCCCCCAATGCAGCCGTGGTCGTCAGGCTCTATTCGTGTCCATTCGTGTTCATTCGTGGTTAGTCGTTGTCTGTGCCTCTTTCCCTTCACCTCGCCCGCAACCCGCGGAACGACGCATGGGCCACGGCGACGATCAAATAGACCGCGCCGGCCAGGACGATGATCGTCGCCCCGGCGGGCAGGTCGGGGCTGTAACTGAGGGCCAGGCCGGCGGTGGTGAAGACGACGCTCAGCAGGATCGACAGGCCCATCATCTGCCACAGCGACCGCGCGAAGTGGCCCGCCACGGCGACCGGCAGCGTCAGCAGCGCGATGACCATGACGATGCCGACGATGGTCACCAGCAGGACCACCGTCAACGCCGTCGAGACGAGCAGCAACAGGTAGAACGCCTCGACGCGCACCCCGCGCAGGCGCGCGAATTCTTCGTCGAAACAGATCGCCTGCAACTGCCGGTGGAACAGCAGGACGACGGCGACGATGGCGGCGTCGAGCGCGCCCATCAGCCACAGTTTGTCCTTGGACACCATGAGGATGTTGCCGAACAGGTAGCTCATCAAATCGGCGTTGTAGCCCGGCGTGCGCGCGATGAACAGCACGCCCACCGCCATGCCCACCGCCCAGATCGCGCCGATGACCGTGTCCTCGCGCTCGCGCGCCCGGAGGCTGACCAAGCCGATGACCAGCGCCGCCAGAAGCGCGGCGGCGACCGCCCCATACAGCGGCTCGCACCACGGGACGTGGCGCACGCGCTGAAGGTAGAGCGCCGCGCCCATCCCGCCCAGGACGCAATGGGACATGCTGGCGGCGATGTACGTGATGCGCCGCACGACGACGTACGTGCCGACGATGCCGCAGGCCACGCTGGCGAGCAGTCCGGCCGCCAGCGCGTAACGCAGGAACGGATACTGGCGCGCCGCCTCCAGGAATTCGCTCATCGCGCCGGTTCTCCCTCGGGAAGGTCGTGTTCGTGGCGGATCACATGATGCCCTTCGCCATACATCTCGGTAAGGATTTCGGGGGTGATCTCGCTGGTGGTGTGGCTCCACACGCGCCGATTCACGCAGAAGACGCGGTTCACCAGATGCGACACGAAGCCGATGTCGTGCGAGACCAGCACCAGGGTCAGCCGCCGGCGCAGGCGTTGAATGAGCGTGTAGAAGTCGCCTTCGACGGACAGGTCGAGGTTCGCCGTCGGCTCATCGAACAGGAGCAGATCGGGGTCGCTGACGAGGGCGCGGGCGATCATGACGCGCTGCTGCTGGCCGCCGGAGAGCGACGAAAACATCCACGAGGCGCGGTCGGCGAGGTTCACTTCCTCGAGGGCCTGGATGGCCGCCTCGCGATCGGCGCGCGAATGCGGGCCGAACCGCCGGGCGCCGCCGAGCCGCCTGTGGCGAGCCAGGCCGAGCCGCCCCATCAGCACGACTTCGAGGACGCGAATGGGGAAGCGCGGATCGAGTTGCGAGCGCTGGGGGGTGTAGCCGATGCGCGCGCGCGCGGCCTCGGGCGGCAGGCCGAAGATGCGCACCGTGCCGCGATTGGGCTGGAGCGCGCCGAGCATCAGGCGCAGGAGCGTCGTCTTCCCGCCTCCGTTCGGCCCGACGACGCAGACCACGTCGTGCGCGTCGATGGACAGGTTCACCTCTTCGAGCACGACGAGATCGCCGTACGAGAACGTGAGGCCTTCGATGGAGACAATGGGCGCAGTGGACAAGGTGATGAGATCCTGGTTTTGGGAGTTGGTCCGTTCTGCCGGGGCGGACTGAAGCCAGCCTCGTGGTTCGGCTTCGCTCACCAGAGCGCAAGGCTGGCCTACTTGAACGATTGGGCGACGAGATCGGCCATGGTCTCCAGATTCTTCAGATAATCGGGCGCCACCGGATCGAGCGTCTCGATGCGCGCGCCGAGCGCCTGGGCGACGGCGTTGGCGGTCATCTGCGCGAACGCGGGTTGGGTGAAAATCACGCGGATCTTCTGGTCGCGGGCCTTGTCGATGATCGCGACCAGCTCCTTGGCCGTCGGCTCGCGCCCGGCGACCTCAATCGCTTCCTGCTTCAGTCCATAGCGATCGGCGAAATAGCCGAACGCGGGGTGGAAGACGAAGAAGGCCCGGCCTTTGAATGGCGCCAACTTTGCCGCGATCTTCGCGTTCACGGCGTCGAGATCGGCCTGAAACGACGCCCGATTCTTCTCATAGTCCGCCGCGTGCGACGGATCGGCCTGCTCCAGCGCCTCGGCGATGTTTTTCGCCTGGATTTTGACCAGCATCGGGTCGAGCCAGGTGTGCGGATCGTCTCCTCCCGCCGCGGAGTCGGCGTCCGCGCGCAGGGCCTCGTCTTCGGTCATCTTGCGCAGGCGGATGCCTTGCGTCGTGTCCACGACGGGCAGATGGGGATAACCGCTCCGGATCTTTGGCGCCAGGCCGATCTCGAATGGTGCGCCGACGCGAAAGTACAGCTGGGCTTTGGATAGCTCGGCCAGCTGTTTCGGCGTCGGCTCGTACGTCTCGTGCGATTGGCCCGGCTTGACGAAGACGCTGACATCGACTCGGCCGCCGCCGACTCGGTCGACGAAAAACGCTTGCGGCGGGATGCTGACAAAGACGCGGACCTTCGCCTCGGGCGCGTCGGCGGCGAAGGAGGCGGCCCCTGCGATGGTCAGGGCCAGACCCGCAAGACTGAGAAGAACCGACCGGCGCACGGGGATCGCCTCGCTGTGTTGGACTGTCGGGCTTGCCAGATCGCGTTGGCCGCCGCTCGACCAAGTTTACCTTTGGGTTCGGCGAGGGCAAGGGTTTTCGAGGTTTGAAAGTAGGCCAGCCTTCCCAAGGCCGGCTTCTTCGTGGAAAGCGGCGTGGAGTCCGCCCCGGCAGGGCGGACCTACTGGCGCGCCCCGGGACGAAACCGCCGGAAAAGGCCTTGACCGCCTCGGACGAAAATGGCTATGTCCTTAACGGGAACAGGATCCTTTTCGCATTCAAACGAGCGGATGATCCGCGGGACGTCAACCCTGAGGGGCGTGTTCCTCAGGCTGATCATAGATTTGAGGTTCAGCCGTCAGCCCAATCCGCGGGAGAATCGAACATCATGGGTGGTTTCACTGCAACTGGCGAGACCTACGAGGCGGCGTTGGAGCAGGCCCTCCAGCGCGCCAAATTGCCCAAGGAAGCCCTGGAGATCCACACGGTCGGGGGCCTGGGCGAGAAGATCGACGAGCGGCACGAGCGCGAAGAGGACAACACGGGCGTCACACTGCACGTCGCTATTCGGCCCGAGCATATCGCCGAGTCGGCGCGGGCGGCGCTGCTGAGAATCCTCGGCTACATGCGCGTGCGCGTCGAGGTGCGCACGGTGGTGGAGGGCGACGTCGTCTGCCTGAAGATGCGCTCGCAGGAAAGCGCGCTTCTGATCGGCCGCAACGGGCAGACGCTCGAGGCCCTTCAGCACATGCTGAACCGCATGTGCGGACGCCCGGAGCTGGGCGCGCCGTTCATCGCCCTGGACGTGGAGAACTATCGCGAGCGGCGCTTGGCGCGCCTGGAGCGACTGGCCCGGCACGGCGCGCGCGAGGCGGTCGAGGGCCAGAAGGAAGTCGAGCTGGAGGTCATGTCGCCGGCCGACCGCAAGGTGATCCACATGACGTTGCGCGCGAATCCCCAGGTCAAGACGTTCAGCCGCGGCGACGAAGGCGATCGGCGGGTGGTCATCGCGCCGGCGTGAACGGAGTCGGCGGTGCGGCGTTCGGACTTATGAAGGACCCAAAGGACCTGAAGGACCCAAAGGACTCAAAGGACCTCTGAGACGCCCAAGACCGGTATGTCCTTTGAGTCCTTTACGTCCTTTCGGTCCTTTGCCAGCTGAAGCGGTCGCACTTCTCCGAGATCGTGGAACATGCCCGAAGCCGACACCATCATCGCCCCGGCCACGACGCCGGGGCGCTCGGCCATCGCCCTGATTCGGCTCAGCGGCCCGGGCGCCCGCGCGGTCGTGGAGCGCGTGTTTCGGCCGAAACGCGCCGGGCGGCCGTGGAAGCCGTGGGCCGTGCGGACCGGCGAAATCGCCGATCCGGCGGGCGGCGGCGCCATCGACCGGAGCATGGCCGTGTGGATGCCTGGGCCCGGCTCGTATACCGGCGAAGACGTCGTTGAGTTGAGTTGCCACGGATCGCCCGCCATCGTCGAAAGCGTTCTCCGCCTGTGCTTGCGCGAAGGGGCGCGACTGGCCGAGCCGGGCGAGTTCACCCGCCGCGCGTTTCTCAATGGGAAGATGGATCTGGCCGAGGCCGAAGCCGTCTGCGACCTGATCGCGTCGGAGACGGAGGCCTCGCTGGCCACGGCGCGCCGGCAACTGGCGGGCGAGCTGTCGCAGCGCGTTTCGGCCATCCGCGAAACGCTGCTGGACCTGTCCGCGGAGATGGAAGCGCGAATCGACTTTCCCGAGGAAGACATCCCGCCGGACGACGCGCAACGCTTCCTCGACTCCCTGGAATCGGCGCGCGGCGAGATACAGTCGCTGCTGGAGCAGGGGCGGCGCGGACGGCGGTTGCGCGAGGGGGCGCGCGTGGCCATCGTCGGCCGGGTGAACGTGGGGAAATCCTCGCTGTTTAACGCCCTGATCCGCATGGAGCGCGCGATTTCGACGCCGCATCCAGGGACGACGCGCGACACCATCGAAGCGCGAATCGATCTGCGCGGCGTGGCCGTCGACCTCGTCGACACCGCCGGCATTCGTTCGCCCGAAAGCGAGATCGAGGGCTTGGGCATTGAGCGTTCGAAGCGCGAGATCGAGCGCGCCGACGCCGTCGTCTGGGTGTTGGATCGAAGCCAGGCCGTCGGCGCCGAAGATCGCGAGGCGTTCGATCTCGTGCGCGGCAAACCGTTCATCATCGCGCTCAATAAGAGCGATCTGACGCCGGGGCTTTCCGGGTTCGAGGAGTTCCAATCGTTTCCCGCCGTGGCGACGAGCGCCGTGACGCGCCGCGGGGTGGACCAATTGGAGAAACGGCTGTGGGAGAGGCTGGCGGGCGCGAGCGGCGGCGCGATGGGCGAGGGCGCGTTGGTTTCCAACGTGCGGCACATCGAGGCGCTGGAGGAGGCGCGCGCGGCCCTCGGCGACGCGCGGGCGCTGCTGGAGCGGCGCGAAGGCCTCGAATTCGTAATGGTTGACCTGCGTTCGGCCGTCGATAGAATCGGTGCGATTCTGGGGCTGGACGTCGGCGAGGAGATTCTCGACCGCATCTTTCAGCGGTTTTGCATTGGAAAGTAAGAGGCCGGCGGAAGACAGGGTGGAAAACCGGGGACAGGCGCGCTTTTCCGGCGGATGACGATAAGCGATGCCTGAGAGCTTCGGCCCCTTCGACACGCTCAGGGCTGGCGGAAAAGCGAGCCAGTCCCCGTTTTTCCGGGCGCCTCCGCTCAATCTGATCGCCGATTTGGGTTCGGTTGCACTGCGGTTTTTTGGGTCTTTTTCGTCCTTGAGGTCCCTAATTCCCTGACGCCAAGAGAGGCATCCCGTGGCCAAACAAGACAAGGAATTCGTTCGCGATTTGACGCCGATGACCGAGGACTACGCCCGCTGGTACGTCGACGTCGTGCGCAAGGCCGACTTGGCCGACTATACGACCATCAAGGGGTGCATGGTCATCAAGCCGTACGGCTACGCGCTGTGGGAGAATTTGCGCGACGCGCTGGACCGGCGCATCAAGGCCACCGGCCACCTGAACGCCTATTTCCCGCTGTTTGTGCCGGAGAGTCTGCTCAAGATGGAAGCCTCGCACGTCGAGGGGTTCGCCCCGGAAGTCGCGTGGGTCACGCAGGCCGGGCAGGAGCCGCTGGAGGAGCGCCTGGCCATCCGCCCGACCTCCGAGGCCATCATCGGCTCGGTCTACGCCAAGTGGGTGCAGTCGTATCGCGATCTGCCGCTCCTCATCAACCAGTGGGCCAACGTGGTGCGCTGGGAGAAGCGGACGCGCCTCTTCTTGCGCACGTCGGAATTCCTTTGGCAGGAGGGGCACACCTGCCATCGGACCTATGAAGAAGCGCAGGAGGAAACGCTGCGCATGCTCGAGGTCTACCGCGAGTTCGTTGAAACCGAACTGGCCATCCCCGTCATCCCCGGCGTCAAGACGGCCTCCGAACGCTTCGCCGGCGCGATGGAGACCTATTGCATCGAGGCGCTGATGAACGATTGCCAGGCGCTGCAGGCCGGCACGAGCCACAATCTCGGGCAGAATTTCGCCAAGGTGTTCGGGATCAAGTTTCTCGACGTGGACAACACGGAGAAGTTTGTTTGGCAGACGTCGTGGGGCGTTTCAACGCGGCTGGTCGGCGGAATCGTGATGGTGCACGGCGACGACTTCGGGCTGAAACTGCCGCCGCGCGTCGCGCCGTACCAGGCGGTGGTCGTGCCGATCACCTTCGGCGAGGCCACCAAGCCGATGGTGCTGGAGGCGGCGGGCAAGGTGGTCGACTCGCTGCGCGGCGCGGGCGTCCGCACGCATTTCGACAACCGCGACAACCTGAAGCCGGGCTTCAAGTTCAACGAGTGGGAGTTGAAGGGCGCGCCGCTGCGCGTCGAGGTCGGGCCGAAGGACATTGAGAAGAAGCAGGCGGTCGTGGCGCGTCGGATCGACCGGCGCAAGGACTTCGTCCCGCTCGACGATTTGCCCAAGGCCGTGCCGACGCGGTTGGACGAGATTCAGACGGAGATGCTGGAAGCGGCCCGGCGTTTTGTGCGCGCGAACACGCATCGCGTCCAATCGTACGAGGAATTCAAACAGGTGATCGAGGAGAAGAAGGGCTTCATCGAGGCGGGATGGGACGGGACGCCGGAGAGCGAAGCCCAGGTCAAGGACGACACCAAGGCCACAATCCGCTGCATTCCGCTTCAGGGGGGCGAGCCGGACGGGTTGATCGATCTGGTTTCGGGAAAGCCGGCGAAACACAAAGTCCTCTTCGCGCGGGCGTATTAAGCGGTTTCCATATTGCCCGCGAACGCCGCAATGCACTGGACAAGAGCGAGAAGCTTGCGTACCCTTTGATCCATGATGGCCAAGAGGTCTGAAGATCATCTTCCCCATCCAAAGACAGGCGTCCTGGAGTACGCCGCTCAACTGGCGGAGCGCTACATCGGCTCTTCTAGCGTAGATCATCGGAAGGCGCGAGGACAGTACTTCACTTGCTTGCTGGTTGCGCGGTTCATGGCTTCGCTCTATAGGGCGCCGGTGCGGCGCGTTTTGGATGCGGGCGCTGGCACAGGGATTCTGACTTGCGCTGTCATCGAACGCCACATGAAGGAAACGGCTGATCAGGGGCTTCACATTGACTGCTACGAGCCCGACGAATGCGTTGCGGATCTTCTTGATCTCTGTCTCAATCACGCCCGCCATCTGTTCCCGCTACTGAGTTTCACCGTGCGGCGGGCGGACTTTGCTCTCAGCGCCTTGACCAGTCGCGATAGCCTCTTTGGGGAATCGCTGGATCGCTATGATCTTGCGATCGGCAATCCGCCCTACTTCAAACTCCCCGCGGCCTCCGAAGTTGTTCAAATGGCGACAAGCCAAGGGATCTCGGGGACAACGAACATTTACTCCCTGATCATGAATCTCGCCGCGGGATTGCTGAAGCTCCACGGGGAGCTGATTTACATTGTGCCGCGCAGTTTTTGCAGTGGCCTTTACTTCAAGAGTTTTCGACGCCAAATGCTTGCCGAGTTGCTCTTGAGCAGGTGCACGTCTTCGAAAGTCGCAACAGCCTGTTTCGAAACCAAGAGGTCTTGCAGGAGAACATCATCGTGCGGTTTCAAAAAAGCCGAGCGTCTCGAAAGGTCATTTTGAGCAGTTCGAAAGGCGTTGAGGGGCTTGCCAATCCCCGATTCCGTGAGATGCCCGTGGACAGCGTCATTGACGCCGCCGCCGGTCAGATCATCCGGCTGCCGATCGAAGACGCGGCAGAGCGCACAATGAAGCAAGTAGAAAAGTGGAACTTCACCCTTACGCAGCTGGGACTGGAGGTCTCCACCGGGCCGGTTGTTGCATTCCGCTCTGCCAAGTGGCTTCGACACAAGAACGGCGATTATCCGTTGATTTGGCTTAATCATGTCCGTCCGATGAGCGTCGAGTGGCCGGTGGCGACGGAAAAGCCGCAATACGTCGTCGATTGCGCCGAAGCGAGGGAATGGCTGGTCTTGAACTCCAATTACGTGGTGATCCGCCGTTTCTCCGCCAAAGAAGACCGTCGGCGTATCATCGCCGCGCCGCTCCTCAAGAGGAATTTGGGTTTCGACCGAGTCGGACTCGAGAACCACCTGAACTTCATTCACAGGCCAGGAGGCGAACTGACCGTGGAGGAGGCTCAGGGCTTGGCGGCACTACTGAACAGCGACCTCATGGATGCCTACTTCCGGATCGTCAACGGAAATACGCAAGTGAATGCCTCCGAACTGCGCGCCATGCGCTTTCCCGATTGGAGCACGATCATCAATCTCGGGCGGAATGTCTCACGTTCCTCGGAGTGGGAAAGCGCGGTAACAAAGGCCCTTGCGGTCTGAGACCACGACGGCGAACGAACCCTCGACATGACGAGAATCGAAGATGCTCAAGAGATCCTGCGGCAAATCGGCATGCCGCGGCGTCAGCAGAACTAGGTCTCGGCCCTAACGCTTCTTGCGCTGGCAGGAGTAGGGCCTCAAACTCCTTGGCACGAGGCGCAATCTTCGCGCCTCCGAATCCACGACATCATGCAGTTCTGCGCCCATCGGTACGAAAGACGACACGCTGAGAACGCGCGCGAGGTCTTTCGTAGGCAAGTCGTCCACCAATTTGAGCATGCCCGCCTAGTCGACCGGAACCCCGACGATCCTTCACGTCCTACAAATAGCGGATTGACGTGCTACGCCTTAACCGAAGACTTCTTGCGCGTTGTACGCGCCTACGGCTCTTCGCAATGGGAGACGAAGCGCGAGGCGTTTCTTGCCCACCAGGAACGCCTTCGCGTTAAATACGAGCGCGTGCGGAAACGGCGTAGTGGTCTGACCATCTCATAATGATGGGTAGAGCCTGCGCAATTTCACTCGGGCATCCTTGGTCGTAAACTGCCAGCGGACCTTGCTCGCCCGGTTGTTGCGGTCGGACTGCCACGCCTCGATTTCGCGGACC
>JAPLSS010000435.1 GCA_026398515.1 Candidatus Sumerlaeota bacterium
GCCGGGCCAAGCATCGCGAAGACACCGGCCGCGATCTGCCCAAGGTGGAAGAAGCCTTCAAGACCCCCGCCTGGCGCGCCTATTTGCGCTGGAAGATGCGCGTCAACACCACCGTGATCCGCGAGATCATCGAGACGATTCGGCGCGCCAATCCCTCCCTCACCATCACGCATAACGGCTCGGGCTTTCAGTATTACATGGACCTCGATTTCTGCGACTTCGACGACTACGTCACCCACGAGTTCCACTACAACGAGGGCTACGCCGAACACGCCCTCACCTGCCGCAAGAACGCGGCCCTCAAGCCCGGCGTCCCCTTCGAGATCGAGTGCTGGCGGTTCTTCAATCTCCAGGGCGGGCGCAATGACAGGATGGTGCGCGGCTACCAGGTGCGCCCCGTCGTCCAACTCTTCACCGAGATGGCCACGACGCTCGCCAACGGCGGTTTCATTCAATACTATGACCAGGTTCGTCCCGACGGCGGCCTCGATCAACTCAGCCTGGATCACATGAAAGCCGCCTTCGATCAAGTGGCCGAGCGCGAGCCGTTCCTCGGGCCCGGGCAGAAGCGCGTGCAGTTCGCCTCGGTCGTCTGGAGCAAGAAGACCGACGCCTTCGGGCTTCCCGGGCAAATGAAGACGCACAAACTCGGCCTTTCCGGGGCGCACATCGCCCTGATGGAGAAGCACATCCCCCACGACGTCATCACCGATCGCGCCCTTCAAAACGGCGACTTTGGCGATGCCAAGGTTGTCGTCCTGCCGAGCGTGATGTGCCTGTCCGATCGCGAGGCCGACAACCTGCGCACGTTCGTCCGGAACGGCGGCGGCCTGGTTGCCACTTATCGCACGAGCCTCGTCGATCCGAATGGCAATCCGCGCGACAACTTCCTGCTGGCCGACCTGTTCGGCTGCGACTACATCGAGCCGTTTACCTACACCTACGCCTTTGCCCGCTTCGACGAGGCGTGCGAGTTGACCGAGGGGATTCCGCTGGGGTGGAACATGACCGTCTGGGACAAGAAGCAGACCAAAGTCCGGCCGCGCGAAGGCGCGCGCGGCCTGGGCCATCAGGTCAACCCGATGCGCGGCATGATGATGGGCCATCCGCCGCAAGAGACGACGCCGCATCCGGCCGCCGTCGTCAACGAATTCGGCAAAGGGCGCGTCGTCTACTTCCCGCAACCGCTCGACGTTTGCTACGACGACTACGGCCACCCGCACCACCGGCAATTGCTCGTCAATGCGGTGTTGTGGGCCGCGGGACAGCGTCCGCCTTTCGAAGTGGACGCGCCCGAGCCGGTCGAGGCCGTCGCGTGGGACGATCCGGAACACCGCCGGCGGATCATCCATCTGGTCAACCGCGTGGCGGGCGGCCCGGCCCGCACAAGGGGCAGCGTCATCACCGAGGTCATCCCGGTTCATGACGTTCGCATCCGTGTGCCGGGACACATCCTGGGGGCGACCCTCCAGCCGGGCAATCAGTCCCTGGCCATCTCGCTTGGGGAAGATCACTGCGAGATCGCCGTTCCAAGAGTGGATATCCACTCCATGGTTGTGATCGAGGGGTGACATGCGCGCGACCCCTCGTTGAAACGAGGGGTTAATGAAATGACTCATCAGAAACGAGCGGTCACAGCTAAGGGGTATTTGCCATGTTCGATCACGTGATCAAGGTGGCTTTCGTTGTGGAGGACGTTGCGAAGGCCGTCGAGTTCTACACCCGGACACTCGATCTGCAAATCGAGGCGCGCTACCCCAGCGGCAAGGGCGAGGGAGAAGACTTCGTGTTTCTCCGATCGAAGGCGATCTTCGTCGAACTGCTGCCGAAGAAGGCGATGGGCGACGCCCCCGCCGGCTTTCATCACATGGCGTTCAAGGTCGATAGCGTTGACAATCGCCTCGCCGACCTGAAAGAGAGAGGCGTCAACGTCATCGCCGAGGCCTACGATGCCGGTGTGGGCGGCATTCGGCTGGCCGATTTCGAGGGGCCCGAGGGAGTCCTTCTGCGACTCTTCGCCAAGCCGGGGATATAGCCTGCGACAATCATGCTGAACGAGCGCAATTCACGGAACGGAGAACCATCATGACGAGGCGATCTTTCAATGAAGTGGTCGGCGGCGACGTGAGACTCGAGAAACTGGCGAGTGGCTTCGTTTTCACGGAAGGCCCCGTCTGGCATTCTGACGAACGTTGTTTGTACTTCAGCGACATTCCGGCTTCGATCACCCGCCGGTGGAAGCCGGACGGGACCGTGGATATCGTCGCGTCGCCCAATGGCAAGTCGAACGGGATGGCGCTTGATCACGATGGCAAGTTGTTGATCTGCCGCCATGTGGAGAGGCGCGTTGTCAAGAGGGTGAGCGATGACCGCTACCAGGCCGTCGCGGATCGCTTTGAGGGAAAGCGCTTCAACAGCCCGAACGACATTGTCGTCAAGTCCGACGGCAGCCTGTATTTCACCGACCCGCCCTATGGATTAACCAAAGAGTTTGGCCAGCAAGGCGAGCAGGAGATTCCCTATCAGGGCGTCTTCCGGATGGACGCGGCGCGAAAGAACCTCACGCTACTGACCGACGCCTTTTTCCGTCCCAACGGCCTGGCGTTCTCTCCCGATGAGTCGCTGCTCTATGTCAACGATTCGGAGCGCGAGTATGTGAAGGTCTTCGATGTCGAGGAAGATGGCGGCCTCAGCGGCGAGCGGCTGTTTGCCGAGGTCCATGGCGATGCGCCGGGCTGTCCCGACGGCATGAAGGTTGATTCCGCGGGCAACGTGTGGGTGACGGGGCCGGGCGGAATCTGGGTGTTCGGCGAGGACGGGACGAAGCTGGGCGTGATCGCCGTTCCAGAGGTGGCCGCCAATCTCGCATTCGGCGAAGCGGATCGGCGGACGCTCTTCGTCACCGCGTCCAGTTCGCTCTACCGCATGCGGGTAAACATTCCAGGCAAGTAGTTCTTCGCAAATGGAGGAACGAACCATGGGAGCGCTGGATGGCAAGGTTGCGTTGATCACGGGAGGAGGCACGGGCATTGGCCGGGCCATCGCGCTGCTGTTCGCCGCCGAAGGCGCGGATGTCGCCATTGCCGGCCGCCGACCGGAACCCTTGGCGGCGACGGTCCGCGACGTCGAAGCCAGGGGCCGTCGGGGTCTGGCCGTTACGTGCGACATCGGCGGCGAGCAGGACGTCGTCCGCGCGGTGGCGGAGACGGCCGACAAACTGGGGCGTCTCGACATCCTCGTCAACAACGCCAGCGTGGTCGGGCAGGTCGGCCCTGTCTGCGACTTGGATCTGGACGCATGGGACCAAGCCATCCGCGTCAACATCACCGGCACGATGCTGTGTTGCCGCGAGGCGGTCCGGCAGATGAAAAAACAGGGACAGGGCGGGGCCATCGTCAATGTGTCATCGAACGTCGGGCGGCGCGGCTTTCCCAATCGCGCGCCCTATGTCTGCTCGAAATGGGCGATGCATGGATTGGGACAGACGCTGGCGCTCGAGCTGGCCAAAGACGGCATTCGCGTTAACACGATCTGTCCCGGACCGGTGATGACCGACCGGTTGGCGGGCTCAATGGCGCGGATGGCCGCGACGCGGCGTCTGGAAACGGAGGAAATCCGGCGCGAGTGGGAAGCCGAGTCGCCGATGGGACGGTTCGCGACGACGGACGAATGCGCCCAGGTCGCGCTCTTCCTTGCAAGCGACGCCTCGTCGGCGATGACGGGACAAGCGCTCAACGTCACCTGCGGAGCGCTGATGACGTGAGCGCCGGAGACAGTCCGACCACACGGGGCGTCTACGTCTCGCCGGCGGCGGTTGTCGCAGCGCCCGGTTACGCGCGGCGCCTGGCGCGGGAGGCCGGCGTCAACCTGTTCGTGCTGCGGACGGGATTCGATCCGTTGTCGCCCGATCCGCTCCTCGATCGCGGCGTCGAAACCATCCATTCCCTCAGCGCGCGCGTCTGTCTGCTGGTCGGCGCGTGGTGGGGGGCGGGCGTAAATCCGGCCGGCGACGCGATGCAGCCGGTGTGCCCTTGGGCGTCGTACGGGCCCGAGTGGGCGTACGAGTCACACTGGACGATGCGCGCGCCCGGCGGCCCGGCCGACGATGACATCGAACGCGCGCTGCGCCAGCTGGCCGCCCGCCACGCCCCGCACGCCGTCTGCCTGACTCATGCCCGGTTCCGTCATCCGGCCGATATACCCGGCTTGTTCGAGACGGCCCCCGGCGACTTCGAGGACCGCATGACCGAACGCGGCATCGCCCCGGCGAGCCTGCGCAAGGCGGCGCACGACATCGAATCGGCCTTGCGGGGAACAACTCCGGCCGACCTTGCCCGATGCGCCTCGGGAAAGCGCCTCTCCGAATTCCTCGATGACCTTGCCGGCGCCCCGATCTGCTCGCGCTGGCTCCGCTTCCGCTGCGGAGTCGTCGAGGACTCGATCGGGCGCTTTCGCGCCGCGCTCCAGTCCGTCGCCCCCGCCGTCGAGTTCGGATCGAATGCGGCTGGCCCTCTCATCGCTGGCCTGTGCGGGCAGCGCTACCGCGCGTTGCTCCGGCGCATGGATTTCCTCCATCCGCTGCTCGGCTATATCCGTTGGCATGTTCTCCAGCCCGTGGGCGCGTGGGCGCGATTCTTTGCCGAACGCGCGCCCGGACTGGGCGAGGAAGCCGCCGTTTCGTTGTCCGCCGCGCTGCTGGGCATGGAGGGTCTAGTCCTGCCGCGGCGTTTGGCGGATTTTGCCCTGGCCGAAGAAGGCCTGCCGGAATCGATCGCTGCATGTGTGTCGCGGCAGATCGACCTGTGCATGCGGGCGGTCCCGCGCAAGGCCGTGATCGCTCCCGTTCTGCGCGGGAGAGAGTGGCCCGCCGAAGTCATACGGCGCCTTTCGGCGCGGATCGAGGAAGCCGGACTTGGCGGCGTGGTCTATCAGGGCGCCGATTTCCTCGCGGGCCCGCCTCCGGGACCCGGTTGGGAATGATCCGTCCGCGGTAGAGACACTGCTGGATCGCTGAAGGCTTGTTGAAACGATCACTGCATGGAGGAGCATCGGATGAGACGGACAAACGCATTTTTCCGTGGATCGATGGGAACGCTGGCCCTTCTATTCAGTGTCGCCCTGGGGACGGAGGCGGCAGAGATCGCCAAACAGAAACCCATGGGCGAGCCGCATGTGTACAAGACCGTCGAGGGCCGCGACCTCCATCTGGATGTGATCAAGCCGGCGGACTGGAAGGCCATGGACAAGCGTCCGGCCGTCGTTTTCTTCCATGGCGGGGGGTGGGACATCGGAAAAGGCCAGCCGACGCAGTTCAATTACCAGGGAAAGTACCTCGCCTCGCGCGGCATGGTGAGCATTCAGGCCCAATATCGCCTGATCGCCGACAACCGCAAGGAGGCGCCGATCGGCGCCTGCCAGGATGCCAAGTCCTCCATGCGCTGGGTGCGCAGCCACGCGGCGGAACTGGGCATCGATCGCGATCGTATCGCCTCGGGCGGCGGCTCGGCGGGCGGCCATCTTGCTGCGTTTGTCGGCATGGTGGAGGGGACCGACGATCCGCAGGATGACCTGACAATCTCACGCCGTCCGAATGCGATGGTGCTGGACAACCCAGCCCTGCTTCACAGCGGTCAGGCCAGCGCTGGCAAGGCCAAGGCCGAGAAGAAAGGCGCCGTTGCGGCCGGCTTGATCAAGAATTACGCGAAGATCTCGCCCAATGCGAGCGTCAGTCCCGACGATCCACCCGGCATCATCTTGGTCGGCTCCGAGGACGGCGTGTTGCCTCAGGATGCTTTGAAGAGCTTCCTGGAGAAGTGCAAGGCGGTCGGCGTGCGCATGGACTCGGTCGTCTATCTGGGCTAAGGGCGCAGCTTCTTTGGCTTGCGCCGTTCGCTCGACCGGTTTTTCGACACGACGACCGAAATGGACAAGTTCCTCGGCTCGCTCGGCTGGCTCAGCGGTCCGCCCACATTGACAAAGGCCGATGTTGAAGCTTTCGCCGCCGAAGCCGCTCCGGATTCCCCAGAAGACGCAGCCGAGTGAAGGCGACACACGGCTCGTCTGCGGATCGCCGTTCGGATTCGGTTGGGGCGCCCGGTCCAGTGTGTTGCGTAGGAGCAGCCCATGGGACTGACGATCGCCGGTGGACGCAGATCGACGATCTTGCTTGTGCGCATCCACCGCGGGTCAGCCCCGTGTGGTCGCGCATGTCTGGGGCGGCAGGCATCTCGCGGCCATGAGGCGCCGCTCGTTGTTGGGTGGGTTGTACAAGGGCTGTACATCGAAGTGTTCTGTGAGCGTGATGTGAGCGTAGCGCCAGCGTGCCTCGAACGGCCTAAGTGTTGGTTTCTCAATCTCTAAGCCCAATGTTCTCAATGGCCCTTCGTTCGCCTTCTAATCCGACGGTCGGAGGTTCGAGTCCTCCCGGGCGCGCCACCTTTAGGACCTGATTTCACTCGACTTACAGATCACAGCACAATAACCGGATTGTACGATTTCCTTCGTTCCGGCGCGTTCAAAGCCCGTTCCGGCGCGTTGATTTCTGGCACAATCCTGGCGCCGGGTTCGGTGGCCTTGGCCGCCGGATTGGCTGAAGGGGAGAGCCACTCACCTGGCTCTCCCCCTTCTTCGAACACGAAGGCAAGAGACGCGGAAGGGAGCATCTTGATCGAGATTGGCTCGCGCAGAATTCGCACAATACGCAGAAATGCCATTTCGAGAGAGACAGACCTGGAAAGACTTGCGCGTGTCTTTCGGGGCTGTCGTGGACTGATCGCCTCAAGCGCATGTCTGAACCTGACTTTTTCTGACGAGGTGAAGCCCAATGGAAGAGACGAGAGAGACGCAGACCGCCAGTGAGGAGTGCGGAATGCCGTCTGCCGAGGGCGCCTGTCGTCGTCCAGCGCTTGCCGCAGCCCCCCGGCGATTCTGTAGCGCCTCCAAAAGTTTAGTTGCGCGACGCCGACGCTCTACGCTATGGAATGCTAAGTCTAAGTTAGATCTTCAGCACCACCTTGTATGCCTCGCGCGAGCGCACCATCTCCACGGCGCGGGCGGCGTCGTCCAGCGGCATGACGTGGCTGTAGTAGTCCTTGGGGTCGATCCGGCCATCGAGGATCGCCCGCACGAGCTCGTCGTGGGTCGAATGCTCCTGGTAAGGCCAGTTGAGCATGTGGACCGATACGTGATTCGGCAGGTCGAGGAGCGAGAGCGAGCAATCCTTCTTGTGGATCACGCCGAAGACGCCGACCTTGCCGCCGGGCTTGAGCCGCCGCGCGCTTTCGCGGATGACGGCGGGGGAGCCGACGGCGTCGATCGCCAGGTCGAAGCGGCGGTCTTTGAGACAATCGTCGAGCGATTCCGTGTGGGCGTTGACGACCATGTCGGCCTGGCCGCGTTCAAGGATGCGTTTCAGCCGGTCGGGCCGATGCCCCACGCAGGCGACGAAGGCCGCGCCCTCCAGTTTCAGGAATCGCGCCAGGGCCTGCGCCGCCGGGCCGTCGCCATAGATGAGCGCCTCCGCGCCAGGGCGGCAGCCGAAGTTGCGCACCGCGCTCCAGCATTCCTTGAGGACGAGGATCACGCCGCCGTCTTCAAACGAGATTTCGCGTGGGATGAGCCGCGTGGCGCCCGGACCCCGGCCGCGCATTCCCATCTCCTGCATCGCGACGTGATCCTGCACGACGGAGTATTCCTTCATGTTCGCCCACATCGACGTGAAAGGCGTGCCCGGCTCGATGCGGCCGCCGGGGTTGAGCACCCGATCGCCCACCTTGTACGTGCGGACCTTCGCGCCGACTTCGACGACCTCGCCGACGCCTTCGTGGCCGAGGAGGACGGGAAAGGGAACGCGGCGATCCTGGACTTCGTCGTCGATGATCTTGAGATCCGTCCCGTTGCACAGGCCGCAGGCGCGATTGCGCACCAGGCATTCGTATTCGGCGACGCGCGGCATGGGGATATCCACGATTTCGACCTTGCCGGGGGAGGTTGCTGCGACTGCTTTCATGGGGTCATTCGCCCTTTCCGATTGGATTGCGTGATTTGCGCGGCGCCGCGGGCGCCTTGCTCCGCGCCGAAGCCTTCTGCGCGGTCGGAGCCAGCCCCAGCGTCGCGGGGGCCGGCGCCTGGGGATCGTAACTAACATACAGCGGGAGGACGATGTCGTCCCAACTCTGATTCGTCGGGCCGCGGCGCGGCGGGCAGTCGGCCTTCATTAGCTTCTTGGCTACTCCATTGAGAGTCTCTTCGACGATCGAGTCGAATTTGGCCGGCCCGTTGGTCAGGCCGATGTAACACAGGCTGGAATCGACGTTGCGCAGAACGGGGATCTCCGGCGAGAAGTTAGTGCCGTGCTCATTGCAGATGCCGCCGAGGACTTCCAGCCGTCCGCCGTTGAGCGATTCGAAGTTGGTCATGCGCCCTTCGACCTTGTAGCCGAGGACCCACATGTCCGAGCGGTTGCAGGTGAAGTTGGGCGCCTCTTTGTATTCCGTGTTCATGAAGCGCACCCAGAACCGGCCATTGACGAAGACGCGGTCGTTCTTGCCGAAGCCGTTGCAATTGTTGAGGAACGCCTTGGCGCCGGGAGATGGGTTGCGATTCGCGTAGGTCCCCTTGACGTGGCTCATTACCAACGTGCGCGGCGCGTCGTGATAAATGATCGTCTTGATGTCCTCGAGGATCAACGGCTCGGGCGATTCCGCCGCCACAACCAGCTGCCCGTTGACGGACCCATAGAATGCGACTACGCGCCGCACTCCAGCGGGAATCGTCACGGGCGTCTTGAGGCTGTAAACGGCCTTGGGGAAACAGACGGTTGTCTTTCCCGAATCCATCGCCTTCTGGACGCCGGCGCTGTCGTCAGTCTCGCCATCGCCCACGGCGCCATACGCGTCGACGTTGGCCCACTGCGACAGGTCCGTGTCCCATGGGATGACGGGCGACTCTTCAATCGGCAGGTTGAGCGATTTCTTGACCTGTCCCTCGCGCAGACTCAGAACGTCGCCCGAAACATACTCGTCCACTTTCAACGCCTGAACGGCGGGCGCGCCTTTGAGATACACGGCGGCGGCGTATCCGGGGGTCTCGACGTTGCGCACAAACACATAGCCTTGCTTCGCATCGACGGCCGGAACCTTCGGGTCCGAGCCTTCCAACAGACTATCCAGCATGACCGCCTGCGCGGCGCCAGTGGTCAGTTCCAGCGCGGGAACACGGTTCTTGGAAAGCAACTTACGGATGGACGTGGCGCATTCATTGAGTTGAACAGCGGCTTTGTTCTGGCCTTCCAACGTAGTGAACTCAAAGCAATTGTGAGTCATGTGATAAGGACTCATCCGAATGCCATAGTCGAATCCCTTGACCGTGATGTCGTCGTGATAGCCCATTGACGGGCAGATGCGAATATCAATGCCGGCGACGCCTCTTCCATCCCCCGAGATCACGGATACATTGTGAATGCCGCTGTTGTTCGCGCCGCAGAAGTCCAGCCCAATCGCGCCGGGATTGCCCTTACCGGTGTCGATGGTGATGTTGCGGAAGGAATTAAAAGCCACCGCATTGTTCAGATCGCACTTTCCATAGGAAACGACGGCCTTGGGCTCCTTCTCAAATCCAGGGCAATTATCCTTGAGTCGAATGATCGTCTTGTCGCGCTCCTGGCCGAAGAAGCGAATGCGCACCAATCTCTCGAAGACCTTGCGCCCATCCGCCGCCTTGGCCGCCGACCTGTCATAGGCGCGCCACGGGCCGGAATAAATAATTGTATCACTGATGAGGTACGTGCCATTGGGGAGATAGATAATATACTCGCATTGCTCGGAATTCGGCCCGGCGGCGGTCCACTCATACTTATCCATCTCCGACAACACGTAGTCATAGGCCTGGACCAGCGCGGCGGTGTCGTCCGTGATCCCATCTCCCTTGGCGTTGAACGGCGGCTTCGTCACGTCGATTATGCGTCCTCCCTTGCCGGCGTGCATGAACACCTCGGCTGACAGAACGTAATCCAGAGCGGGATGGCGGTCGCCTTGAGCGGCCGCCATTTGGATACAAACCATGGCCATCGCTCCTGGGATCAGCGCGTGAATTCTCCGCGGCATCGAACGCCTCCTGTTCTGCAAATGAGCGTGAAGCCCATGCGGCCGTCTCCTCTACGAAGCCTTGATCGCGCCGTCGGCGAGCATGGTCAGGAACGCCGAATCCTCGACATCCAACGGCAGGATCACCTTGGCGCGGCGACGGCTCGATTCGTAGGTGGCGAAGATCAACTCGGTGGCCTGAAGCGCCTTGCGTCCGGAGAGCATCGGTTCGGCGCCGGTCTTCAGACAGTCGATGGCGTCGCCCAGCGCCATGGCCACAGAGGCCATCCCGATGAGATGCGCTTCCGGAACCGGCTTGGTTTTGCCGGAGGGGTCCGCGGCGGCGGCTTTGTTCTCCTCGTCGCGAATCCGTTGGCGCAACGCTTCCCAACGGGTGAAGTAATCATCGTCCTTCCAGTCCACGTCATGCCATCCGCCGTTTCCGTCGAAGAGGCGCAGGATGGACATGCCTTCGCTGCCCACTTCGATCATTCCCTCTTCGCCGAGGATGCGATTGATGTTGGGCCGCCCCAGGTTGCCCGCCAGGCCGGTGACCATGAGTCCCTGGAGCCCGCTCTGGAACTGAACCCAGGAGATCCCCGAGCCTTCCATCGGGATGTCGAACCAGGTGTGCGTGTCTCGCGCGTCGATCTGGCCCATGACCGACACGGCCGGCTCGTCGTTGTTGTAGTGAAAGAACATGTCGAACCAGTGAGTGCCCCAGTCGAACAGGTTCCGGCAACTCCCCTCGACGCGCACGAGGCGGCCGATCGCGCCGGAGTCGATCAGTTGCTTGGCGCGATGGAAGAGCGGATCGAACCGACGCTGGTGGCAATAGAAGGACTGCACGCCGCGCGAGGCGCAGGCCTCGTACTGCCGGCGCGCCTCGCCCCAGGTCGGCGCCATCGGCTTCTCGCTGCACACGGCGCGCGCGCCGCTTTCCGCCGCCGCGATCACCAGCTCGGGATGTTGGCGCGTGCGCGTGCAGACGTTGACGATGTCCAGCTGTTCCGTCTCCAGCATCTTGCGCGCGTCGGTGAAAATCTTCAGAATCTGGTGCTTGCGCGCCATCTGTTGCGCGTTGTCCTCGATCAAATCCGCGCACGCGACCAGCTGGACGTCTACGCGTCCCCGGTAGGCATGGGCGAAGATGTTCCCTCGTTTGCTGCACCCGATGAGACCTACGCGAAATGGCGTCATCACTTTTCTCCGATCTTCAGGATGTCGCGGCTACCCTTGACCCGACCAAGCATCGAAGGACGCTCTGATTGTATCTCCTTACGCAAGACCGCCCGCCGGCTCCTTGATCAGCCGGGGCTTGAGCCGGATGCTGAGCGGCGGCAGCGTCGGCTCCATCTTCATGCGCAGCAGGCGACGGGCGATCTCGCGCCCGGTGTCGACGAACGGCAATTCCACGTAAGGCGCTCCACAGATCGCCGGGGCGTTCGACCAGTCAGGATCGCGTGCTTCAGCCCCAATTCGCACACCTCGTCGATCCATTGTCCTATGTCCAGCCGGGTCGGCTCGTACACGCAGGGGGACGGGCGGAGCGGCTCCTGAACCCAGCCCGTGAATGTGGCGATGCCATAGTGAAAGAAGGCGCCAAGCCGCATCGCCTCCCATTCCTTCAGTTTCTCGATCGGCAGGCGTTGGGCGCCGGCTTGCGCGGCGGCATCGACGGGCATGGGCGGAGCTCCCAAGCATTGGTCTCAGTGAATCCAGACGGATGCTAACTCGCGCCGGGACGGGCGTACCAGAAGGTGGCGGCGGCATAAGACATATTCACCCCCAGCGTGTGATGCAAGACTTCCATGTCGAAACGCAGCGACTTGCGGAACGGGATCGCGTCCAGCGCCCTCTCGCGATAGAGCGTCGTGTGGCCCTGACTCTTGGGGCCGTCGCAGCGGACCTGCCCGTTGAACGGCATGGAGAAGACGCCGTTGTTTTTCCCGCCCCACGCGTAGCCGTAGTAGTCCTCCGTGCCGGTGCCGAAGTGCGAGGGGAATGATTCGCCGTCGACGTAGATCTTCTCGTCGCCTTCCCCCCACCACGCCGCCACCGGATTGAAGACGGCGAGATTATCGCCGATGTAGACGCCCTCGCCCTGGGTTTCGAGATAGTTCCAATCGATCCGCGGGTCGGTGGGCACGGGGTCCTGAATGCGCCAGTGGGCGTGGAAATGCATTGAGCGCTCGTCCCACGTCCATGGGGAGGTTTGCGCGTCGAACACGCAAGAGACCGGAGCGTTTCCCCGGTTCTCCAGGCAGAGGCGGCCGCTCGTTTGATAGGGCATCGCCCAGCGGCATTCCATCGAGCCGTCGGCGCGCACGGTGCGGCTCCAACTGGACAGCGGATTGAGTCCCAGGCCCGAGCCGAAGAAATCGCCCGCCGGCGCCAGGACGGCCGGCTCGCCGTCGAACTCGGCGCGGACGAAGACATCGCGCAGCGCCTTCTGCATGTCGGGAGACTGCATCCACACCCGGAACGCGCGAACCGCCGCGGGGCCGGCGGGCAGATCCATCGCGCGCGTCTCGCCCGGGGCCAGGTCGGCGAGAGGCCTCGGCGCCGCGGCCGGCGCCGGCGCGCGGGTCAACGCATCGGCCGCGGCGGCGAGCGCCGCCCGAGCCGATTCCAGCGCCTCGATCCGAAACGTCTCCACGCGCGTCCCCGGCTCGTACGTCCGATAGGTGAAGTGATAATAGAACGGCTTCTCATCGAGAGTGATCTTGCATCCGTCCGCGTAGGGGATGGGCAGGTAGAAATTGCCGCCGGCCTCGCGGACCGCCGCCCACGGCTCGCCGACCCACGCCTGACCCGTCATCAACCGGAGGAAGTCAACTTCAAGCGACGGTTGCGCGGCCCCGTCGAAGTAGAACCGCAGCGTCCCGCCCTTGTTCTGCGGTCCGATGGGGGTCCAAACGCGGCACACGGCGCCTGGCCCCTTGGCGTCCATCAACACGAATTCGTGGCGCCCGTCGTTATCCTCTTCGCGGATGAACTGGCCGCGATCCGCGTTGGCGAACCAGTTGGGTTGGTCGGGCGCGACCGATTGGCGGTCGTAGCTGCTGAACTGGGCGCAGGAGTAGCGCGGCGAGGGAAAGCGGGCCACGGCGTCGCGATCGACGATCTCGCGCAGGAGGGATTCCAGAGTGATCGTTCGGTCGGTCTCTCCCGCGCCATCCCCGGCGAACGCGGGCGCCAGCAATGCCAGAGCGAACCATGACAAAGAGGGAATCATGCCCATCTCCCCTCCCCGGCATCGTTTAGTTGACGGCATACTCAAACTTCAACTCCACCCCGGAAATGTCCTGGATCTTCCAGATGTCCCCTTTGGAACGAACCAACAATATGCCCATCCCTGCAGGCGGCGGCGCGCGCGCTATCGGCCGATGCGCTCCTGCCGCTTCTCCGCAATGAGGTCCTGGTTGAATACCTTCGGCATCGAGCTGACCTCGGTTAGCTAAGCCAACAGCCCATAGCGCGTGCCCCAATGGCCAATATAGCCGTGCCAGCTGTTGACGCGCCATGCATTCCGCAAATGGGCCAGGATGACACGGTCAAGCCGCTCCATCGCGCCATTCCTATGAAAGACGCCCTCAAGACCTGAAGAGTTTTTCAACCGGTCCCCGAAATCCCGGCCGCCTGCCGGGTGGTCATGCGCCACGCATGTCACGAATGGACAAGGATGACACGGTCACCCCCCCCCAAGCCGCCATTCCGATGAAAGACGCCCTAAAGAACCGAAGAGTTTTTCAACCCGTCCCCGAAATCCCCCGCTTCATCGTCTGGCCCTCACTTCATATCGGGATGCACGGCTGGACTTTGGCAGAGTCGCGAGAAAAGGTCAAGAGAAGGTCAAAAAAGTCCAAACCTTTGTGCTAGCTACGGTCCGAGGACCAATCGGGAGAATGGCCGAGTCATTTTGGGTGGATCGAAGTCAATCCTATGCTTTAGCAACTTGACAAGTGGAACCCATTTTCGAGTGGTGAAATGGCCAGGAAGGGTCTCTACTTTATCATGCCATATTTCAGGCAAAGAACCATCCATGCCATTAGATTCGCTACCCAAGAACTCATATCCGTTAAGATCGGTCGCAATATACTTAATTTTGTCGCGTAGATTCTCCGTGCAATATGCCGCAAAACTGAGAACGGACAAGTCAGATACCCTAACCAGACGGCCACTGTGAAAGAGATTAAACTCCGTATAGGATGTCAGGATACTTTGATGGCTACTCTTTGACAAACGATGGTCACTGAATGCATCGTGTCTATCCTTACCCCAGCCATATGTCCTTGAGTAGAGAGCATCTTTCGATTTTGGGTGTGCACTATCGTTGACGATCAGAAACACGTATTCATCATCTATTCTTTGGAGGCCATAGCAAATAACTAGAATAGCCTCATCTCCGAGTTCTGCACTTGTTGTTGGTTGATTGAGATAAACATATGTGTCGATCCGTGAAAGAGGTCGCTGAAATGCCAGAAATCTCTCCATCTCGGCGAGAGTCTGTTCCACACGGTCGAGCCGAGAGGTGATTACACCTTGTAGCTGGTCGCCGAACTTGCCGAAGAGAGATGCCTGCTCTGTAGAGTCCATAGGTAAATCCAGATATTGAACCCGCACTATCAGACCTTCGTCTCTATCCAGAATGAGCCGCAATCTTTGGAAGTCGAAGATGTCGCAGTGGTTGACGTTCTTAACTTGGGCCAGCTTCTTGAGCGATTCGATTCTCGTCGGTGTTAAATCCACATTCGTGAAGAAGACGAAACCAGGCAAGGAGGGGTTCTCTTCCAGTGCGCGATCAAGGTCTTCTTTGAACTTCTTTTCAGCCGACTTTCGTGCAGTCTTGTCACAACCGCCGCCATTCCTAAAGCCAACTGCTCCCCATACAAGTGTTGAGCCCTGATAGATAGCTTCAAGATCGTGGCCCCCATCTGGCCCCCCCATTGGGCGACCAGTTCTTACATCGGAATAAGAACTAACAGTCCGTAGAAGGGCCGCACACATTAGCTCCTGCCTCCCCGTGCTGTTATTGAGGTGATTACACAGGTAATATGGTGTCTTGGTTTCGCCCATTCCAGTCACCTCTGAATTCATTTAGTGTCTATACTCTGGCAGAGATTGCCTCAAAACATCTCTGGTTGCGGGACTTTCGTTTCACCGCCCCTCTCTGCTTTCTTGAATGTAATATTGATAGTCGGATAGTCGATACCTTTGCCGTCCAAAAGTTCCGCAATGGTCTTTAGTTGCATTCGAGGAAACTTCTGCCAATTCCAGCCAGGCGATTCATAGAGAGTATCGAGAGTATCGGGGCCAGGTTGAAAACCCCCTGGATTTGCCTCAGAAACGCCGCCTGTGGTTCCGCGAGCATCATTGGCAATCCCTCCTCCGGCCCGGCACGAGGTCGGCAATTCCTCACGCGTGCCCGAAGCCCAGCGATGGCCGACGAGGAAGTCGGCGCTGCCGGCATCGGGCTACGATCCATTGCCGACGTGGCCGTGGGCGCTCCCAGGGGGTTCGGCGCGGCGCGGGGTGGCGCAAGGGCCGGGAGGGCGGTTGAGGCGTCCATGGGCGCGTCTCCAAGTGGCCGCAATGGCCGGGAACCTGAAACAGCAGCGGTCGAGAACGGACATCCAACGACAAATTCTGGTTGCATGCTGCTGGTTTGGCGACTGATTGCGCAAGGGTTATTTTCCGTGGCGTAGGCTTTCCAGTCTGCGCGGCGGCGAACTGCGGATGGGGCAAAGCGCAGGCTGGAAAGCCTGCGCCACTCCAAAGGGCCGTCTTCTCGCCGGTCTTGCGCCGCGCTGAGCCCGGCGCCGGTTGCTGGTTCCCGTCTCCGTGAAGGTCCATTTTCCTTCCAGCACGACGGCGCTTACACTGTGGAGATCGATGGCGGGAATGGGCGAAAACGCCGTACGCATTGATTCCGACACGCTCTGCCGCCCCCCAGCTCGAGCGGGTTCCGGGACGCCGTTTCCTCCAGCGGCTGCGGGACTCGGGACTCTTCGCCGCCGCAGGTTGGCATTCGAGTCGCGAAACCCTTGAATCCATCGAGCGCGTCTGGCAGTATGAGCGTCGCCAGCGCGCTCCGATGGCCATGCATCAGCCCAACGGCGCGACAGAGCGGCATTGCATCCCTGGGCTTGCCACTGTCAGCCGGGGCGAGGCAGAGGATCGGAAATAGCGCACGGCATTATTTTGCTGCCACGTTGTGGAGCCGCTGGAGGCGGCGATTCGGGCCGCCCAGGCCAAGGAGGAAGCCCCGGGATTTTCAACTTTTTTGAACCCAGGGGCTCTTGTTACAGGACGAGTTCAAAATCGGGAGAATGCAGACGCGCTGTTTCCAACCTTTCGCGCCCGTAGCTCAGTTGGATAGAGCACAGGATTCCTAATCCTGGGGTCGCAGGTTCAATTCCTGCCGGGCGCGCCACCAAACCCAACAGAATCAAGACTATACGCCACCTTTCTTTGATGATAATGATTCGCAAGTGGCCAGTAGGTAGCATATAGGTAGCAGCCGCCCTCGCCGCCCAGACTCCCCCGGCGGCGTTCGTGTTTCAGAGTAGCGGCTGGAGGAATTCCTGCCACAGCCAAACCAGCCCGGCCAGCAGCAGCCCGACGGCCCCCCCACAGCATCCGCTGAACGAAGCCCTCGTAGGAGCGCACGCGCGATTCTTCTTGATGGATTGCGGCCCATTGAGCACGCTGTGCGTTGAACAGTCAAGCGTCGGGGATGGCGGCAGCGCCACGACCACAGCAACAGGCAAGAAACAAAGCGGCCTGGATGCAGCCCAAACGCCCGGCGTCAGCTCTAAATCCTGAGAACTGGGATGGCCAAAGATGAGCGATACCGTCTTCATCCTCGGCGCTGGCGCGTCAAAAGCCGCCGGTGTACCGCTCATGGCTGAGTTTCTCGACGTGGCTCAGGATCTATACGCAAAAGGCCTTGTGAAGGACGAAGGGGAGCACTTCAAGAGGGTATTCGAGGCCATCGGCGAATTGCAGGGTGTCCATTCCAAGTCCCTGCTTGACATTAACAACGTCGAGTCCGTCTTTGCGGCCTTTGAGACGGCACAGATTCTTGGGAAGCTCGTTGGGGATCTCTCCGGGCAGCGCATCCAGGAGATGGTAGATTCGCTAAAGCGGGTTATCGCGGTGACGATCCATGAAAGCCTGATTTTCCCGCTCTCCTCGCGACAAGACCGACTTCTGCCTCCGTTTCCCTATCAGGAATTTGGCGAGCTGATCAAGAAACTCCGAACAAAGGCAGCGCCCCCACGGACAGTCTCAATCATTACTTTCAACTATGACCTCAGTAGTGACTTCGCCCTCCATTTTCATGGACTGCCCTTTGACTACTCTCTGGACGACGGCGAGAGTGTTACGAAACTCCCGGTAAAGATTCCCTTGCTGAAACTCCACGGATCGCTCAATTGGTTCCGCTCTGAAGAATCCGATACAGTTGTGGTTTGGCCTGTGGAGAAGGTGTTTGAATATACCATTCACCTTGGCGAAGTTCATCCCTCTCCGAAACACGCCGACATAATGTCTAGGTTCTGCAATTTCAGGAAGCAGGCAAGCATAGATCCTGATCCAGTAATCGTCCCACCCACATGGAACAAGACCGGATACCACCAGCATCTAGCGAGTGTATGGCGCAGAGCGGCGAAGGAACTTACGGATGCCCAGAACGTCTTCATCATAGGGTATTCATTACAAGATACTGACCTCTTTTTCCATTACCTCTTTGCGCTTGGATTGGCCGGGAAAATGCCATTAAGACGATTGTGGGTGATT
>JAPLSS010000714.1 GCA_026398515.1 Candidatus Sumerlaeota bacterium
CAATCCACTTCTCGACGACCAACTGATATTCGACCGGCGGAAAGCCCATGCGCCCGCTTCGGCGCAACAGGACCGAGGGCACGGCGATTCCGCGCATCTCCAGCAGGTCGTGCGCGTCGCCGCCGCGACGGAACTCGCCCAGCCGCCGGCGCCCACGCGACCCAGGCCGCCGCCGCCACGCGCCCTTGACCACGAGACATCCCTCGATCCCCTCGCCGGTCAGATAGCGCGCGTGCGAATGGGGCGTCGAGACGTCCGCCTGTCCCGGCGCGCGCGGAAGAATCCGAATCTCCTGGTCCGAGGCATGGGCCAACAGCGGGGCGATCTGGCGGCGGATCAGTTTCTCCAGCGTCGCGCCTTCGGGCGGCGCGGCCCCTTCCGCCACGATGCGCGGCTCCGCCGGGGCGGCCGGCAGCGGCGGCATTTTCCCGCCCCGCCACGGCGCCGAGGGGACCCAGAAGGTCAGCGCGTGCTCCACCCAGGCGAAGCTGATCTGATCGAGCCAACGCGGGACGAAGGCCAGCGGCGTGCGCGTCAGAAACGCCGCCACCGCGCCGCTCCAGAAGAAACTGGCCACGACGGAACTCGGCCATTCGCGCCCGATGGCCATCGGCCCCAACGCCAGCAGGGCCAGGGGCGACAGCGCCAACGCCAGCAGCCGCTTTCGGAAGAAGGCCATGAACAGGACGACGAAACAGACGGCGGCGTGGCGCGACGGCACGGACGTGCGGTCTTTGACGTCGATCGCCCAGTCCGGATGGATCTTGCTCAGATCGTGGAACTCTTCTAGCTGGTAACGCGGCCCACGGATGTCCAGTTCGCTCTCCAGGCGTTCGGCAAGATAGTACGCCAGCCCGAGCGCCACCAGGATCCCGGCGCCCATCCACAACGTGTAGCCCAATAGGCGGCCCATGTCCCAATAGCGCTGCGTCCACGCATAAATCAGATAGATCGCCACCACGAGGATCGTGCCGATGGCTTCGCTCACCCGCCCGTGGTTCAGGACGGCCAGGAACCGGTCCCACGCGGGCCAGACCCCGATCCATTGGTTGATCCACTGGGCCGTGTGGGTGTTGATGGCCCCCAGGAAATTGTGGTGCGCCGGACTCAGGCTGAAGAGGAGGCCGGCCAGGGCGAACGCCACGCAAATCCACGAGGTCTTCCAGTAGTTGCGGGGGTGCAGGTAGACATCCAGGATCATCGGTCATCGTCCGAAGCCGCATGCGCGCGGCGCGAGGGTGTCTGAACTTCGCGAACCAGCTAAGGAACTTGGGGTATGGAGTCCCGCCTTTAGGCGGAATCTCCGGTTGCCGGCATAGTCTCGATACGGAACATTCCGCCTAAAGGCGGGACTCCATACCCCAAGTTCCTCGTGCCCAAGCGCGGTTCGGCAAGTCACGGGCCGCAGCCACAGAATGTCACCGCTTGGCCGTTCTTTTGCAACCCCAAACGGCGCTACGCCCATCCCGCAGAGATGCCGTTGCCCGAGCGCGGGTGGCGTCACCCGCAATCGATCGAAATCCGATGCGGTCCATTGCGGGTGAGGACACCCGCCCTCCCGGCAACCACGTTCTCTCAGGACCCACCGCCGGCGCCATTCACAAAACACTTCTCCCTTGATTCCACGAACCGGGCCATCGAAGCTTTCCCCTATGAAACCTTTCGACGAGTGGAAAAGTTTGCTTTCGGATTGCGATCTGGCGCGCGCCGCGCCCGCCGCTGCGCGCGAGATCGCCGAAGCCCCGGTCGCCCTCATCGAACAGGCCGCGCGCCGCGCCGGCATTGTGGAATTCCTGCGCGCGGCGTCGCTCGACCCCGATCCTCTCATCATCGCCGTCAACGACACGCACCGCTTCACCGATTCGCGTTCGGCCATCGAAGCAGTCTGCCGGATTTGCGAAGCGGAAGGGCTGGCGCCGCGGTTCCGCCTGCTGGTGGCGACCGGCAGCCACACGTTCAGCAATCCCGAAGAGGTCGCGCGGCACGAACAAAGCGTTCTCGGCGAACGTGGATCGCTCTTTGTCGAACGTTCCTGGCATGAGGCGCAGAACGCCTCGGCGCTCAAGGCCGCCGGCGGCGCGCGCATGCACCGCTGGATCGCGGACGGCCGCTTCGCGCTGGCCGTCGGGTCGATGGAGCCGCATTACTTCGCCGGCGTCACCGGGGCGCACAAGACGCTGACGACCGGCGTGCTCAGCTTCGAGAACCTGACCGCCAACCACCAGGCGGCGCTCGGCGGCGAGGCGCGCGGACTGCGCCTGCGCGGGAACCCGATCTACGAGGGGCTGGCGGCGATCCTGCGGCGCCTCGAAGCCGAAGGCCGGCGATTCTTCGCCCTCAACGAGATTCTGCTCGAAGGCCACGTCGTCCATTGCGCGGCGGGCCGTCCGCTGGAAAGCGTGGAGCAATCGCTTCCGCTGGTGAGCCGAATGTTTGCCTGTGCGGTCGCCCAGCCGATGGATTTTGTTGTTTCCCTCGTCGGGCCGCCGCTCGATCGGGATCTGTATCAGGCCGACAAGGGGATCAAGAACGTCGAGCACGCGGTGCGCGACGGCGGGGCCATTCTTCTCGAAGCGCCATGCCGGGGCGGCGTCGGCATCGACCGCTTTTTCCACCTTCTCCGCCGCGCCGCGACGCACGCCGAGTCGGTGGCGCTCGTCGAGCGCGAAGGCTACGCGCTCGGCGATCACAAGGCCGTCCGCCTGCGCGCGCTGACCGACGGGCGCCGCGTGCGCCTGGGGGCCATCGCGCCGGGCCTCTGCGTGGCCGACGCCGCCATCGCCGGCATCGCGCTTTTCCCCGACCGCGCCTCCGCCGCGCGCTGGATTCGCGAATGCGCCGGCCCACGGGCCCGCGGCGTCCTCGTCGAAGACGCGGGGAATGTGACGCTGGAAATCAGGGCGGAATAGCCTGTAGAAGACGGCGCGGAAGCGGCGCGGGCAGCCTTGTCCGCGCATTCACTCCGCCTCACTCCCCATGCGGCGTGTGGTCGGGCAAGGAGTCGCCGGCGGGACCATCCGGAAGCTCCGCGGGATAGCCCAGCGATCGGCGATATTCGTCGCGGCGGCGGCGGTATTCCTCTTTCGACATCTTTAGGCTTGGCTCCTGGCCCGCCTTGACCTGTTCGAAAACCCTCTCCAGAAACGGCACACACCACCCGCAGCCGGTCCCCGCTCCGTAACAGTTCGACAATTCCGAAGCCACCGGCGGATCGTGCAGCCGCGCGAACTTGGCGATCTTGCCCAACGGCACGTGAAAGCACAGGCAGACTTCGCGGTCGTACGGGCGCATGTCGGGCGAACTCTCCCAGAGGCGTTTACTTCTGACTCAGGTCGCGAATCGTCGGCTCCATCCCGATGGTGATGGAAACGATCAACCGCAAGGCTCGCAAGGGCTGAAGCGGGCGGAAGAGGGCCGCCAGAGGTTGCCCGCCCTGGAGGACGCTCCGGCACGCGAATGCGCAGCCCAGCCCCGCGCATCCGGCCAGCAGAAAGCAGGCGCGATAGCCCCAGGCGCTCCAATGGTCGATCACCAACCCGGCGAGGATGTACGTGCCGCCCTGGGCCAGCGACGTGCCCACCAGCCAGAGATTGGAATACACGGCGCGGCTGTCCTCGGGGATGTGGCTGAGCGCGCCTTGGCCGGCGGCGGCTTGAAACGCGGCCAGGAAGACGAGCGTCGCCAGGGTGAGCGGCCAAACCAGGAACGGCGTCCAGGCGGCCCCCGGAGAGAGCAGCAGCCAGCCCAGCGCCGCCAGCGAAAAGCCGCCCAGCGTCAGCGTCATCGCCCGGGCGCTTCCATGCCGGTCGGCGAACCGTCCCCACGGTCCGATGGTCAGAACGATTCCAATGCCGCCGGCGCCCAGCAGATGCATGATGCCGCGCTCGGAATAGCCCAGGCCATCGCGCAGAAAGAGAAGGTACGACCCCGTCAGCCACGAGATGGCGCAATACCCCAGCGAGGCCACCGGCACGACCACCCGGTACGAACGGTCCCGAAACACCCGCCCATACTCGGCGAAGCTCTCGCGCGG
>JAPLSS010000700.1 GCA_026398515.1 Candidatus Sumerlaeota bacterium
CTTTTGATTTCAATAGATTTCTGAGGCGCTTGCCAATATCGAGGACAAAGTTTTTTTCACACATACCTGATTTTGACATTGCGCCGGGGTCTTTTCCCCCATGTCCCGGATCAATAACTATCGTTCTAACTTTTAGACCCAACTGCCTGACCAGTGTTATAGGCAGCGGACATCCCGGCTCTCCGGCGCGGCGAAGTTCGCTTCGAGCAGCGGCCCGTTCACGCTCGTCTTCACATCCAGTCCTTCGGCCTCCGCCGCGGTCCATGTATAGCCTCGCGGGACGAAGACGCGCAGTTGATAGGGATCGCCGCCGACGACTTTGGACGCGCCGCGCAGCGCGCGCGTTGAGGCGTCCCATTGGAGATCGCGGATCTCGTAAGCCATTTGCCTGACGTGGCGGCTGGTGGAGATGAGAGTCGGATGGTCAGGCTTTTCGACGATCGAGTAGATCTCGCAATCGGGGGCTTGGAGCGTTCGGGTGAATTCGCCCTTGAGAGCGCCGAGGAACCGGCGGCTCCAGAACTCGTAGACCAGGTATTCCTTGTCGGGCGAAAGGTCCAGGTCCGCAAACCTGATAGTCTGCGTGATGGGCTGGCCGTCCTGGGCGAAGTCGACGTTGAACAGGCCGGCGATGTTCCATTGCCCGAACGCGCGGCGGATCGGCATGTTCCACAACCGCGCCGGCGAATGTTCGAAGACGTCCACGGCTTTGGACACATCCTGAGTCGTTGGCGCGACCCGGCGGATGATCTCCAGGCGGTCCTCGGGAATCTCTTCGTCGCCGAACGGCTCGGCTAGGTGGACCATGTTTCCCGCCAGCGAGCAGAACGAGGCGTGGACTTTGCCCTGGTTGCGGGAATACAGCCCGCCGACGTAGACATGGAACGAGTCGGGGTTGTTCCACCAGACGCGGCCATTGTAGAAATAGCGGCCGCTGATTTGCCGCGTCAACCCCTGCGTGAACGTGCAGCCTTCTCCATAATAACCCTGGTCGCTGTCGTGGCCGATGTGGATCACGTCGCACAGGCCGTAGTTCAGCCCGACCACGTTCATCCAAACCATTCCGTAAGCGACGCCTCGGCGGTTGCGCGCCGCCTCGCACCACGGCCCCAGGGCGGCGCGGTACGTGTCCGCCGAGGTCATGAAGGGGTCGCGCTGGCCCGGCAACCGGCGCCAAGCGTTGGTGAAATCCCAATTGTAGCGCATCAGGGGAGCGGGGTCGCGGAGGGCGTCTTCCGCGCGCCGGCGTTCGAACTCCGCCACGGCGGGATCGGAGAAATCAATGCGCCCTCCGATGTACCAGTCGGGATGCTCCTGGGCGATCTGCTGCGCTTCCTTGAACCAGAAGTCCGGCTGGCCGTAATGGCGCGCCAGGGGGGTGGACGGACGTTGGGCGAATCGGGTCTTGCCTTGAGCCTGATACCCATAGGGCCCCAGCCCGAGTTCGAGCAGCCGCTTCCACGAGGCGCTCTTCCAGTCCGGGTCCATGTAGGGCTTCTCGTATTTCGCGCGATCGAAATGGTACTCGAACCCCTTGACCACGCCGGCGCCGTAGGAATTTAACGCTCCGAAGAGCCAGGCGAGGGAGGGATCGTCGGGATTGATCGGATGCTGCTTCGCGAGGTCGACGCCATAGGTTCGCGCGATCAGGTCGCCGAAGCGTTCGAGGGTGTCCGTGCCTTTGCGGCCGAAGTGGAGCACGACTTGTTCGCCTTCGATGCGCGCCCCGGCGGGCATGACGATGGATTCGTAGTCGCTGCACGCGGCGAGGCGCATCGAGTCCGCGCCGTCGGGCGCAAGCAGAAACCGCCCCAAGCCTTTGTTGTTGGTCAGGTTGCCCAGCAGGAGCGAACGTCCGGTCTCCCGGTTCTTGAGCGCCAGAAACCACCAACCGCCGAAGTCGCTTGCGTCCGGCACGGGTAGGAGGCGAGGGGGATCGTTGTTGGCCTTGCCATCGACCAGCGCGACCCACTGCCCGGCGTTGCCGCCCAGGGTGGCGCGAGGGACGGCCATGGTCGCCGCCCCGTCGACAACGAGCGGGGCGCCCGTGTTGTTGACAAAGCTCAGCTGCGCCACGACCTCGGGACGTTCTTCGCTGATCAGCAGGCGATAGTCGAACTCGACGGCGTTGGCTTTGCGATAATGGAGAGCGGCTTCGACGACGGCGCCCAGTTTGTGGTCGGGGATGCGCCGTTCGGCGTATTCGACCTTGTATTGACGTGGGTCGATGGGCGTGTCGCGGATTGCGAAGGCGGGATGGACGGAGTGGACGGAATGGACAGGGTGGACGGAGTGGACGGTTCCTGTTGAGCGGCCGTCGGTGTCGCGGCATTGGACGGACCAGGTCGCGATCTCCGGCGCGATGGCGACGCGGAGGCGCTTTGTCTCGATGATTCGCGCGTTCGCCTCGTCGGAAGACGCGGCGCCGTCGGCCATGCAGACGTCTCGGATTCGTTTCATCCGCGCGTTGTCCTCCGCCGCTTGCCTGTTCACAGGCGCGGCGGCGCCAGAGGAAACGAGCGCGCTGCACAGGATCAGGGGGAGAAAAAACGTGAGTCGGAAGCCGTCATGGATCTTCATGCGCGTCCTACCTTTGCTCACCCCGGCCGTTTGAGTTCGTAGTCCCGCCTTCAGGCGGCCTTTCGATCAGACGGACCGAGCAACGGAACCGCGCGACCGCCCAAAGGCGGGACTACGAATTCAAGCCCGCCGATTCCGCTCCCGCGAGAGCGAAGACGCGCAGGCGGGAAAGCCCGCGCCGCTAATGCACACCCAACGCAAACAAGTCCCGCCGCGTTTTCGGATGATCCTGCAACACGATCATCTCCATCAACTGGTCTCGCAGCTCCTGGCGAACCCGCGCATGCCCCGGATCGGCGGCGAGGTTCCGTTGCTCATCCGGATCGTTGCGCAGATCGAACAACTGCTCCCCGCCCTCGTGAGCATAGAAGGTGTAACGATACTGGCGTGTGCGGATCGTCCGCGCCCAATCGCGCGGGTCGATCGACCAGATGGCGTTGTAGCTTTCGCAATATGAGGCCGTTCGCCAGTCATCGACTTCCTCGCCCCGGCACAGGGACAGCAGCGAGCGGCCCGGCAGGATGGGGATGTCCGCCGCGGCGGTTTTCAGATAAGGGCCCATCTTCGGCATCGGCGGCAGACGCAGCCCCGCGATGTCGAGGACCGTCGGGCAGATGTCTTCGAGTTGAACCATTTCGCTTCGGATCTCGCCGCCGTTCGCGCCAGGCCCGGCGATGATCAGCGGCACGCGGATGCAGGCGTCGTAGTGCTTCTCCTCTTTGCCGCGCAGGGCGTGATCGGCCAGCATCTCGCCATGGTCCGCCAGGAAGACGAGCCACGCGTCTTCCAGTCTCCCGGTTTCCTGCAACGCATCCACAACGCGCCCCAGCTGCCGATCCAGGTGAACGATGTCCGCGAAGTAGTATTGCCGGTACTGACGCCAGTTCGGCGCCGGCGCCGGCTTCTTGTCCCGGAAGTAGAGCGGGGCGTGCGGGTCTTCGATCCATTCGGCGGCCGCCGGCGCCGGAATGCGATCGACATTTACGAACCGCATGCACTCGGCCGGCGGGCAGAATGGACTGTGCGGCTGCACGTAGCTGATGTGCGCGTAGAGCGGCTGCTCCGGCGGCGCGCCGCGCAGGAACTCCAGCGCCCGCTCCGTGATCCAATGCGTTTGCGAGACTTCCTCGGGAAAAGGAAGCGTGTATTGCCCGCCGGTGTTCTGAGGGAAATCGGGAGTCGCCCAGCGAAACGTGCGACGCAGTTCCAGGATGCGTTTTCGCAAGTCGAACTTCTTTGGCCCGTATTCGGCCAGTTCGGGAATGCCCGTCGGCCAGATCGTCGCCAATGCCGCGTCATAGTGTTGGGGAT
>JAPLSS010000542.1 GCA_026398515.1 Candidatus Sumerlaeota bacterium
ACGCGGGCGCGCACGGCCTGGCGCCCGCTCTTGTTTTCGAAAATCGCGCCGGCGACCTGGCCGTTCTCCAGGATCGGCGCGCAGGCCAGCGAATGCAGCAGGACCTTGGCGCCGGCTTCGGAGAGCATCTCGACCGCCTGCCATTTGAAGACCTCGGCGTCGACGCGATAGTCGTCGTCGCGGATCGGCGTCATCGCCCCAAGGCATTCGAAGCGCTCGCGGATTTCCTGGGGGATGCCTTGGATCTTGGGGCCATTGCCGTCGCCGCATCCGAGCACGGCGACCACGTGCGCTCCGGTGATCATGCCGCCGAGATAGCCGTAGCGTTCCACGAGCAGCGTCCGGGCGCCTTCGCGCGCCGCCGCCAGCGCCGCGGCGATCCCTCCCGGTCCGCCGCCGGCGACCAGAACGTCGACGTTGGCGATGACGGGAGTGCGCCGCGCGGGCTCTTCAACGAAATCCATAATCTCTCATCCCCCGCATTCTCTTTGTGGTTCCTGGGGTGGCGCGGGGTTTTGTGGACGGAGTGGACGCCGTGGACGCAATAGACCTGTTTAACCTGTCCACTCCGTCCACGCGGTCCAGTGAGTCCACTCCATCCACCAAGGCCCGCGCTTCCAGAAACCGCCTCTTCCGGCCCTCGCCGCTCTTGAACGAGGAACGCTGTTCCCTCAATGCTTCTCCGCTTCGCCCTTTTCCTTTTCCACGCGGGCGATTTCGCCCTTGAGCCACTCCTCGATCTCGGGCGTGCCGGTGCGCAGCAGGGCGCCTTTCTCTCCGTCCCAGTTCGATGGCTTCATCTTGCAGATCCAGTTCGCGAACGCGTCCTCGTTCACCAGCTCCGGCTCATCCTCCACGTCGGGGTTGATCTCGATGACCTCGCCGCTCACCGGCGCCTGGAGTTTGCCGACCCACTTGGCCGTCTGGATCTTGGCCAGTGTGCCGTTCTGTTCGACTTCATCGCCTTCCATGGGCATGTCCATGTAGGCGATCTCGCCCGCGCTTTCCTGCGAGAAGTCGGTCATGCCGACGGTGAGCGTGCCGTCGTCCTCGAGCTTCACCCACGCGTGCTCGCGGTGGTAGTACAGTTCATCAGGATAATTGTAGCCTAACAGTTCCGCCATGATTGGGTCTCCTTGGGAACGTTGTGAATGCCGCGCGCGAGGCGTCCCGCTCGTGTGCTTGCCGGCATCAAGTGAAGCGGGGCGGATTTAACCCTGCGTTCCTGACAGAGGCAACAAAAAAACCGGCGACATGGAGCCGCGAAACCACGGACGGGCACGGACGACCACGGACGAACGCGGAGGCGCACGGACGAATACGCACGGGGAGTCCGCGCGCGTCCGTGTCCGTCCGTGTTCGTCCGTGGTTCTTCTCGGTTCTTCACACCATCAAGGCGCAGCAATACTCGGAGAAGATTGGACGAAGGCCGAGATCGCGCGCGCGGGCCACCGCGCCTTCGGCGGGGTAGGCGATGCCGTCGAAACCCGAGTCGAGGGCGGCGAAGTCGATCTCGCGCTGAATGGAGCCCATCGGCCGCGCGCAGCCGAGAAGGAGCGGCGTGTCGGGAAACTCGTGGCGCGCCGTCCGGAAGAAACGGCGGATGTCCTCGATGTTCGGCGAAACGAAGCCCTCGGTCCGGCACCCGTCGAGCGGCATGAGCAGGACGATCACCAGCGACTTCATCGGCTGGCCGCGCAGCATCGCCAGAGCCTTGTATTCGCCGCGGAACTGGCCGCCGTGCGCGCCCACGACGATGTGCGGCGCGATGGAGAGGCGGTGTTCCCGCGCCAGATCGAGCGTGCGCGTGATATCGGCCACCGTTTTGCGCGGCAGGTTGAACATCTCGCGCAGCGTTTCGTCCGCGCCGACGACGTCGAGCATCACCACGTCGGGATTGCCGTTGGCGAGGGCGCGCGCCGTCGCGTCGTCCAGCAACTTCGTGTGAACGGCGGTCTTGAATCCCAAGTCGTTCCGGATGCGAGCCAGCGCCCCGCAAAACGGCGCCAGCGGAACGACGCCTTCCAGGTCGCACCCGCCGCTCAGCAGGATGCCGCGGCAGCCTTCGCTCTGAAGCCGCCGGGCCAAATTCCACAACTCCTCCGGGTCGCTCGCCGAACGCATGCCCTTGAGG
>JAPLSS010000174.1 GCA_026398515.1 Candidatus Sumerlaeota bacterium
GTTTGTTTCTTCGAGGTTGGCGCGGAACGTGCCGTCGATCAGCCCGACCGTGGGGAAGTTCTGCACGCCGGCGAAACCGATGTCCTTGACTTGCCGCAGAAAGAGGCCCATGCGCCGCATCGGATCGGCGCCGCAAACCCCGGCCAGCACGGGGGTGCGCTTGACGACCGGCAACACTTCGTTGGCCATCTCCATGACGATGGCGTTGGCGTCGCCAAAGGGCATCAGGCCGGCCAGCGACCCGTGACCGGCCATGCGAAACCGGCCGGAGTTGTAGATGACGATGAGGTCGATGCCGCCGGCCTCCTCGCACTTGGCGCTGATGCCGGTTCCCGCCCCGCCGCCGACAAGGGCTTTGCCTTGGGCGATCTTCTTGCGAAAACGCTCGAGAATCTGGGATCGTGTCTCGTTCATGGGGTGTCACCTTCCTCTTGATTAAGGGATTGCTGTTTCCTCCGCCTTGTCACAACGGCCTTTCTGGCCGCCGCGCGGCGCTTTCTTTTCAGCGCCGCCTTGACGCCGGCGTCTTTCATTCTCTTCGACCAGTCGACGATCTTCGGACGGTCTCGCATTTGGATGATTGTATTCGTTGAGATCAGATCGAGGTCGTGCATCTTGTGGCAGTTCGGACAGAGCACTACGAGGTTGTTCGGATCGTTGTTCTCTCGATTCCCGTCGATGTGAGCCACTTCGAGCACAGCGGGAATGCCGAAGCCGCAGTGCGCGCACACCGGGCCGTAAGTGTCAAAGGCGATCTTCCGATAGTTGATCCGTTTTCCCATCTGATCTTTTGCTCCGAAAAACGAGTAGGTCCTCCCTCCCGGGGTGGACGGCATGCTGCTCTCCGCCACCAAAGCCAGCCTCGGCAAGACTGCCCTACTTACTGAACCGCCGATTTCATGTTGTCCAGTAAACATTGCGCACATCGCTGCGCGAACCGCGGGTCGTTGATGTTGCAGTCCATCTCCTCCACCGGAATGTCCTTGCGCAGGTTTCCCTTCAACGCGGCGAACAACGCCTCGTTCGCTTCGGGCCACCAGAAGGGGCCGCCGGGCGCGTCGATCATGCTCACGCCCTGGAGCGGAAGGAGGACGGTGACCGGGGCGGCGCTGAGGTTGAGTTTCTCGGCGATGATCTCGCCTAGGCGGCGGTTCTCGTCGACGTCGGTGCGCATCAGGGTAACGTTTGGGTTATGCGGGTAAAACTTTCGGCCTTTGAATTGAGGCGGGACCGTCTCCGGCGCCCAGAAGTTGACCATGTCCAGGCAGCCGGGCGTGACGATGGCCGGCACGCCATGGCGGGCCGCCGCCTCCAGGCGCGTCGGGCCGGCGGTGAACACGCCGCCCACGAGTTCGTCGGCCCATTCGGTAGTGGTGATGTCGAGCACGCCGGCCACCAGGCCCGCTTCCACCAAACTCTCCAGCGTTTTCCCGCCCGCGCCGGTGCAGTGGAACACCAGCACCTCGTAGCCGTGGTCTTCCAGGATCTTCTTGGCGGCTTCGACCGTCGGCGTGGTGTTGCCGAACATCGAGGCCGCGACCAGGGGCTTATCCTTGCCCGGCGGAACTTGCGCCTCCGCCATGCCGCAGATCGCGCCGGCCGCGCGGGAGAAGACCTCGCGGCTGATGCGGTTGATCCCCGAAACGTCCACGATGCTGGGGATCATCACGATGTCCTTGACGCCGACGTACGCGGACACGTCGCAGCTCGCGACGGTCGAGACCATGACCTTGGGCACGCCCAGCGGCAGCGCCCGCATCGCACGGCAGGCCACCGACGTCCCGCCGGTTCCTCCCAACGCGAGCACGCCGTGGAGCCGGCCGGCCGCGTGAAGGCGCAAGAGGACCGCCTCGGCGCCTTGGCTCATGGCGGCCACCGCCTCGCCCCGATCCTGCTTGGCCACGAGCGCCGCCAGGTCCGCTCCGCCGGCCCGAGCCACCTCCTCGCGCGCAACGTCGGGCGCGAACGCCGGCGCTCCGAGCACCCCGACGTCCACCGTCCACGTTTTGAAGCCTCTGGCTTCGATTTGTTGTTTGACAAAGGCGTATTCCGCGCCTTTGGTGTCCAACGCCCCCAGAAGCACGATTGTCTTCGTCGCCATGTGCCGACTCCTTTCTGTTGCCGGGCGCTAAACCCGGTCCGGTTGCGGCGTCGCTTTCCCATGTTTGGGTTCCCAGAGGTGGCCGCGGCGCTTCTGGCCTTCGGGCGTGCCTTCGAAATAGACGGCCAGGACCTCCTCATTCCCCTTCACGGAGACGACGTCGTGATGCCACCCCATGCCGGTCGCCACGCAGTCGCCCGGCCCGGCATCGTATAACTTGCCTTCGCTGGCGACGCGGCATTCGCCCTGGAAGAAGATCCAATACTCGTCGCAGTCGTGGTAGTGATTGTCGAACCGCGTGGTCTTGACGTAGTCGTATGGCGTGTCGTGCGTGGGCGGATCGCCCAGGCGAACCCGGAAGAGGCCGGACCCGTTAATCGACCGCCAGCGGCCCAGCGCGCGGAAGACCAGCGTCTTGTCCGCGGCGGCGCGGATCGTCAGGCCCCCGGCGCCGCCTTCGTTCGAGTCCAGCTTGCCGCCTTGGGGCAGGAAGGCTGTTCGCCCGCCTCCCAGATCGACTTCGACGGCGCCCCGGCATACGATGATTTCCTCTTTCGGCTCTTCGCGCGTCAACGTGCGGCTTTCGCCTCGCGCCAGATCAATCAGTTCGAAGTTCTCCATCTCGCACCACGCGGGCGCGGCGCCTTTTCCAAAACGGTAAATCGGCATCGAAGGGTCTCCTTGCGCTGTCCGCCTTGCCATGTCGCTTCGTGCTTCTACTCGACCAACCCATTCTTCCTTGCCTCGCGGTAGAGCTGCGCCAGTTGCGACGGCGAGACCAACGTCATGTCGGCGCCCTTTGTCGAGAAGGCTTTCACCAGATCGTCGCCCTTGAGTTCCCAGCATCCGCACCAGGCGACGACGAACGCCGGGCGGGCGGCGCC
>JAPLSS010000683.1 GCA_026398515.1 Candidatus Sumerlaeota bacterium
ATGGTGCGCTGTTCGAATGTGCGTTTGGCCAGGGCGCCGAGGAAGCGGCCTTCGAATTCCTTAAAATAGGAGCCATAGATGTGATAACTGTCGGCCACGTGGCAATAGCGCCCGACGCGCGTTTCGCGGCCGGTGAGTTCGGAAATGCGTGAGGCGATTCGTTTCTGCAAGTTGGCCAACGCGAACATAGTCATGAACGCGGCCTTGTAGGCGTCGTTCGAACGGAAGCGCACGTTCATGCTCAGCGTCGGCGCGCCCCCGTCTTCGGTCACGCGGCACCAGACGCTCTGCAGGCAGGCCGGGTCGTAGCAGTCGTTGTCCTCCCAGACTTTCCAGGTGATGGCCTGCGCGCGCCGCGTGTGGGGGGCCTCGGCCAGCTTGCGGCAGAGGAGTTCGATCTGGTCGACGGGCTTCAGGCCGGGCGCTTGATAAGAAAAGAGCCGCTGGTGGTACGTGTATTCCCAGCGCGTGTCGTCGGGATTCGAGGGATCGCGCACCAAGTGGTCCTTGATCCCTTCGCAGACCTCCATCACGTATTCCTGGAGGTCTTCGGGGCCGCCGGGAAAGTCCTTGTGGATCATCGGCTCCTGGAGCGGGTCCTCGATGACGATGATCATCGTGGCGTCTTTGCTGGGGGGATCGTCGGGCTTGTCATATTGCGTTTTGATGTTGCAGCCCTTGGCGTGCAGTTCGATCAGGGAATTCTCCCACGCGCGGGCGATGCACTCGCCCGTGGCGTGCAACACGGGAATGCCGTTCATGGGTCTCCTCGCCGAATGGGAATGGGAAACGGTTCCGCTGGTTCGGCTTCACAATAGCCATTGCCCGGGGACATGCAAGGGCGGAGATGGACGGGACTGAGATGGCGGAATTCCTGCGCGTAGCGCTTTGGAGTGCGGCAGCTTGCTGCCGCTTTACTTGCCGGCATGCGTCTCGCGCCTGCCCGTCGAAACAAAAGCGGCAGCAAGCTGCCGCACTCCAAAGCGCTACGCGCAGCGAACGGGCGCGCTTTTCGGCCACATGGGCGCGTTGCGTGCAACGTTGGAATCGACGTTGCAGCGTCCCCGGGCCTTCCGGACGCCCTCGCCCGCCGTTTGTAACTCAAGGAAATATAACGCGTTACAAGCAACGGCGGTCTGGCACGGTGCTTGAGAATCCTTATGGTGAAGCCGCTAGACGGCGAGCCGGCCGCGAAGCCGGCGCGAAACAAACGGAGCAATCCTTCGAGAGGAGGCGAGAACCATGAACTGGTGGACCAATGCGTTTCCCGAGATGGAGGCCCTGCGCCGCGAGATCGACCGACTGTTCGAGGATGTCGACATGCCTCGCTTTGCGCGCGTGTCGTTCTTGCCTGGACTGCGGGCGCGCGCGTACCCCTTGCTCAACGTCCGCGAAGACGGGTGCGCGTTTTACGTCGAGGCGCTGGCGCCCGGAGTGGATCCCGAGTCGTTGAACATCACCGTGGCGCACAATCAACTGACCATCTCCGGCGAGAAGAAGCCGGTCAACGGCGGGGTGGAGGCCGAAGCGTTCCATCGCAGCGAACGCGCCGCGGGCCGATTCACCCGCGCCATCACGCTGCCGTCGGAAGTGGATAGCGCGGCCATCAAGGCCGACTACAAGAACGGTCTCCTGCTCATCACGCTGCCCAAGGCCGAAGAGGCCAAGGCCAAACAAATCGCGGTGAATGTGGGCTGAGCCCCAAGCGGCTCGCCCAAGGGATTTGACAAAGGAGGACTAACGACCATGGCCGAGAAAACGGTTCCCAGCACGGTGGACACCAAGGCTCCGGCGCGGCGCGACGAGGGAACGCGCGGCGAAGAGCGCTTCCTAGCGCCGCCCGTGGATATCTACGAAACGAAAGACGGCCTGACCGTCGTCGCCGACCTGCCCGGCGTCGAGAAGGACGGCGTGGACGTGCGCGTGGACGATGGGGTGTTGACCATCGAAGGCCGCACGGCGCGCCAGGCCGACGGCAATCTCATCCACTCCGAGTTCACCCTGTCGGATTTCTACCGGCAGTTCGAACTCGGCGAGGAAGTGGACCAGGAGAGGATCGCCGCGCAGATGAAGCACGGGGTCCTGACGATTCATCTGCCCAAATCCGAGAAAGCCAAGCCGCGGCAGATCGCGGTGCGGGTCGAGTGAAGATCCGGAAAACCGAATGGCTCCGGCGCGGCGAGTGGCGCAGGCTTTCCGGTTTGTGCGGTTCGGAACTCAAAAGAGAACAACCCACAGGCTGGAAAGCCCGCGCCACAGGAACCGGCGCGTCTGCATAACAGCGTGCGCCCCGTCGAAAAACCCCGCCGGGCGCATCTTGGCCCCGCCAAGCGCCCAAAATCCCCGTTGACACCGATTCGGACTCCGGCGTAACTTCCCTATTCGCCGCAGAATGGCGAGTCCGCGCAATCGGGGTGTAGCGCAGCTGGTTTAGCGCGCAGCGTTCGGGACGCTGAGGTCGCCGGTTCGATCCCGGCCACCCCGACCATTCGCCACGACTTCGGGGGCGATTCGACCCCTCTGTTAGGATTTTTCACGCCATGTTGCCTTGGTTTTTCTGGCTCTTGCTGTTGGTTTTCATTGGCGTCTGCGTTTTTCTGATCTTCGTCATCCTCCTCCAAGCGGGCAAGGGAGGGGGGTTGTCGGGCTTGGTCAGCGGCGGCGCCATCGCGGATCAGCTCGGCACGACCAGCGCCGAGCGCACACTGAACCGCTGGACCACCTATTGCGCGGTCTCCTTCGCCCTCCTGGCGGTTATTCTGACGTTGATCGGCGCGCATTACGCGACGCAGTCCTCGATTGTGGACACGATCGAAAACGCCCCGTCGGCTCAGCAGACGGGGGCGTTGCCGTCGCCCGCCGGCGCGCCAGCGGAAGGGACGGAACAGCCGGCGGAGGCGCCGTCCGTGCCGGCGGCCGAAGCCTCGCCGGGCGCGGCTCCGGAACAACCGGCGACGGCCGAGGGGGAAGTCGGAGTCCAACCCGCTCCCGCCGGCGCCCTGCCGGAGCAGACCGCGCCGCCGGCCGCCACGCCGGTTTCCAACGACTTCCAGCCTTCGCCGGCGAATCCGGCGCCCGTGCCTCCTCTGGAGCCGACGCAGTCGCAGTAATCCGGCGGCTTCGTGGCGCGGGCTTTCCCGCCTGTGAATCGCGCGGCGCTCCCACGATGCCCTGAATCACGGGCTGGAAAGCCGGCGCCACAAACGCGTTCAATCTGGAATCAGCGATGGTTCGTTCTCGTCGTGTGCGGCCGCATGCCGCGCCTCGGTTGCCTTTCCTCGGCGGCGCGCCGGTCCTGGAAACGCCTTCGCCCAAAGTCGCCTCGCACGAAACGCCGACCGGCATGAAGGTATTCGTCCAGGAGATGCCCGGAGTCCGAGTCGCCACCCTGGACGCGTGGGTGAACACCGGATCGGGAGACGAGCCGCCGGCCTTCGGCGGCGTCTCGCATTTTCTCGAACACATGCTGTTCAAAGGCACGGCCCAATACAAGCCGGGCGACCTGGACCGTCTGATCGAAGGCCTGGGCGGCGACCTGAACGCCGAGACCTCGCAGGACTTCACCCACTTCCATCTGACCGTCCCCTCGAACAAGGTCAACGAAGCCTACGGCGCGCTGGCCGACGCCCTGGCCAACTCGACGCTCGACCCCCAGGAACTGGAGAAAGAGCGCGGGGTCGTCCTGGAGGAGATCAACCGCAAGGACGACAACCCCGTCGGCCTCCTCTTCGAGACGATCTACCAGACGGCCTTTCGCTCCGGCCCGTATCGTGGAAGCGTGTTGGGCGAATCGAAGGTCATCGCCCGTCTGCCGCGGCAGAAGATGCTGGAGTACTACCGCCGGCGTTATTCGCCCCAGAACACGGCGCTGTTCGTCGTCGGCGACGTGGAGGCCGATGAGGCCTTTCGGAGGGCCGACGCCGCCTTCGCCGATTTCCAGCGCCCGCTCGGGTTCTACGACGACGCGCCGCGCGAAACCGTCTGGAATCAGGGCGCCGACCTGGTGATCGAGAAGGACGTGAACGAGGCGTACGTGGCGGCGGTGTTCCCCGCGCCGAGCGTCGCCCAGGCCCAGCTGACGGTCGCCTGCGACGTCCTGCAAACCGCGCTGGCCACGGGGCGGGCTTCGCGGCTCTATCGCGAGTTGAAGGAGCGACGCCAGATCGTCACCACCATCGACGCCAGTTTTCCCACCGCCAAGCAGGAGAGCGTGTTTGCGATCTACGCCACCATGGACCCCGGGCGCATCGGCGAGTTTCGTTCGGCCTTGGAATCGGAACTCGACCGCGTGCGCCGAGAGAAGCTCACCGACGAGGAACTGCTGCGCGCCAAGCGTGTGTTGGCCCGCGAAGTGGAATTCTCCAAGGAAACGACCGAGGACGCCGCCTCCGTGCTGGGGTATTACTACACGCTGACCGGCTCGCTGGATTTCGAAGCCCAATACCCCCAAGCCATTCAGTCAGTCACCGCCCGCCAAGTGCGCGAGGCGGCCCGGCGAGTCTTCGCCCCCGCGCAAGTCGTATGGGTGGCGATCCAGCCCAAACCGGCGCCCAAACCCGCCGCCAGCGCGCCCAGCCCCGGGGCTTGACTCACGTTTTTCGTCAGGTTGGCGAGAGAATGGCGCTATGAGCGCCGGAACCCGACAAGGACGCGCGAAGATCGCTCTATCGAGCCGGCGCCGCCCTTGGGCGCTTGGCGGGTCGCTCCTCGCGCCGAGCCGGTCCCGACCGATCCTTTGAGGCCTCCCGCCACCCCCACGCCAGAGAGCCGGCGGCAATCAAGAGGCCCGCGGCCCCCCAGGCCCAGATGCCGTAGCGAATCCACATGGGGGAAAAATTCCCGGATTCTCCCGTCCTGATGCATTCCCAAAGCGCCTGACTTTCGAGATACGGCGGACAGTATTCGGGGAAATAGGGGATCGAACTCTGGAGCACGAGCAACTGGACGTCGGGGTGTTTTCCTTCGAAGCGGTTGGGGACCATTTGTATCTGAAGGTGCGCCAGCGTGTAGTGGAACCATAGGTAGGGACTGGTGATTCCGGCCGAAGCCTGCACCCAAAGGCTCGTCGCGGCGATTCCGACGACGGCGGCTTTCGATAGCCGCGAAAGGGAAGGAAATCGCTGAAGAATGGGCAGCGCGCCCACCCACAGAAGCGGAATCAAGGGAAGCAGGAACCGCGGCCCCCAGCACGTCCCGCCGGTCCAAAGAAACCATTTGGAATAGAGAATCAGAAACACCGCGGAAAACGCCAGCGCCAGCAGCGCGGGACGGCGGTGACGGCGCGCGAACGACGGGAACCCGGCCAGGCTGAGCAGAAGGATGGGCGAAAACACGAACAGGCTCTTCCCGGGCGACAGCAGGAAGCCAAACAGCCCCACGGCCAACGGGGTGATGAAGCCGGGCGTGTGGGCATAGCCGGGGCCCCGCAACGCCATCTGCGCCGCAAGGAACAGCAACCCCGGGGCCGTCCCAAGGCCAAACGACACCGCCCGGGTCTGCCTCGGCGTCTCACCTCGCTCGAGGGTCACGGCTCCCAGAAACAGGGGAAGACTCAGCAGGTAAACCACGTTGTTCGAGGCCAGCAACCCCGCGAACAGGCCGCACCACGCCGCATCGCGCCGCCGAAGCCCGATGCCGAAGTGGAAAGCCAACAGCGCAAGGAGGACCGTCAGCGGCTCGGTGAAGAACAGCCGGGTGTACGGAAGGAGCATGCTTCCCAAGCCCAGCAGCGCGGCGGCGCAATACGCGACGCGCGGTGAATAGCCCAGCCGCAACGTGCAATGGAAAAACGCCACCCCGACCGCGGCGCTGACAATGACGCTGAACCAGAGGACGCAAAACAG
>JAPLSS010000121.1 GCA_026398515.1 Candidatus Sumerlaeota bacterium
CCGGGGCCCTGAGCGCCACCATTTCCGCGGGCGGCTCCGCCACCTTCACCGTCGAATTGCCGACGACGGCGGCCGGGGTCTTCAGCGGCGACATTTCCTTCGCTAACAACGATAGCGACGAGAACCCGTACAGCTTCAGCGTCACGGGAACGATCACGGCGGTCGGCCCCGAAGTCGAGGTCAAGGATGGCGCGACGAACATCGCCGACGGCGGAGGCCCGGTCGACTTCGGCGTCGCCATGCTCGGAGGGGCCGCGCTCAGCAAGACGTTCACGGTCAACAACGTGGGAACGACCGACGTGACGACCTCGAACCTGACCGTCCCGGCCGGCTACTCCATCGTCGAGCCCCTGAGCGCCACCATTCCCGCGGGCGGGAGCGACACCTTCACCGTCGAGTTGCCGACGACGGCGGGCGGGACCTTCGCCGGCGAGATCTCCTTCGAAAACAACGACAGCGACGAGAATCCGTTCCATTTCAGCGTCACCGGCACAATCCTGACGGTTTCCCGCGCGAAGGAGTGGAACAAGTTCGACTGAGGCGAGGGGAAAAAGCGGGCTGACCCCTTTGTCTCAGCCCGTGACCGTGCGGGCGCGCCCCGCCGATATTCACCGGGCGTGTCCGAAGCCGAACAACTCGGCCCGAGCTTGTTGCCATTGTGGGCGAATCCCGCGCGAGCAGACACGCGGAAAGAGATAAGTCCGTTTCGAGGAGGGGGAAGATGAACGAGCGCCGCACCGAATTGAGACGAGGGGGCAAGGCGTTTACGTTGATCGAACTGTTGATCGTCGTGGCGATCATCGCCATCCTGGCCGCCATCGCCGTGCCGAACTTCCTGGAAGCCCAGGTCCGCGCCAAAGTCTCGCGGGCCAAGTCCGATGAGCGCGCCATAGCCACGGCCATCGAGGCTTACGCGGTGGACTGGAACCGCGGGCCGTTGCCCAACAACATTCTGAACCAGGCCGGGTGCGCGGCCTTCGTGTTCTTCCAAGGGTATCCAGGCGTCAACATCAACGTGCTCGCCCAGTCCAAACTGACCACGCCCGTGGCCTACATCACCACCGTCCTGGACGATCCGTTCGCGGCCAAGGGCACCTACAATCAGAACAAACAGACTGTCGGCCATGATACTCCTTACCGTTTCAACGGCTTCGACTGCGACGCGCTTGACGCCCAAGCGCAGATCACGCGTCGAATGGGGTATGTCTGGGTGCTGTACAGCCTCGGCCCGTTGCGCAATGACGCCGTCTTCGGCGTGGCCCGACTCCTGAGCGGACACATCGGCGGGGCCAATCCCACGCAGACGGTGAATTCCTACGATCCGTCCAACGGGACCGTGTCCATGGGGTGGATCCTTCGCACCAACAAGGGCGTTTTCACGGTCCCGGGGTCCTGATCCTCGTCACACAATTCGACAACCGAAGAAGAATGCGGCGCCTGGCGGACCAGGCGCCGCGTTGTTGTTCCGCTGGCCGGCGCGGTTCGTCCCGGGCCGGTCCGCCCCCCCTGCGAGATCCATCTCGCCATCAAGTCCGAAAACGCTGGAGTTCCTCGGAACGGCGTGGCGTGGCAGGGCGCCATGGCCCGGTTTGCGTATGGCGCAACACGTCCGGCTCAAGGCCCTTGCGCCTGCATCTCGGCATCGGCGGCCACGACCTCCGGCGCGCGCTCGAGGAAACCGGGAGGCTCCTCAACGGCGTGGCGGGATATGCCCCAGGCGAGCCGGGCGCGAAAAGGTGTTTTCTTCCGGGGCGCTTCCTGTGTACAGTTCTTGCGTGTACGCCCGAAATTGTAAGATCGAGGCGGAGAGAAGGGCGCATCTATGTCGACCACAGCCCGATCCAATGCCGTGGCCAGCGAGTTGTCGCTCGCCATCGCGCGGCTGATTGAGGCGATGGACGAGGGGGTGGCGTGGATCGATTCGCGCGAACGCGTGCGCCATTGGAACCCGGCGATGGAGCGTCTGACGGGATTTGCGCCGTCGCTCGACCGGGCGACCCTCGCCGAGATTTGCGAAACCCTTTTGCGCGATGAACCCGAACGCCAGCGCTTGATCGAAGCCCTTCGCTGCCGCCCGCCCGCCCGGCGAAAGGCCAAGACGCGCTTGGGGCCGTTCGCCGTGCAGGGCCCTTCCGGCGTGACGCGCTACGTGGAATTCGAAATCCTGGCGGTGGCGCCGGCAGACGGGGGCGGCGCGCTGCTGGTGGCGCATGACGAGTCGCGCCGCGTCAATGCGCAAAAGGACCTGGAGATCCTCCTGCACAGCTCCTCCGACGGCATTTTCGTCATGGGCCGCCTGGGCCAGATCACCATGTTCAACGACGCCTGCGAGCGGATTACCGGCTACAAGCGCGAGGAGGTGCTGCATCAGGCGGGGATGTGCCGCCGCATTTTCGAGTGCCAGCACGAACAGCCGATCCCGTCGCGCATCTGCCCCGGCCACGCCGCCTTCGAAGGCGGAGACTTCGTCGAACCCACCGAGCAAATCCTCTTCACGCGCGATGGGCGGCGCCGCTGGGTCGAAGCCAGCTATTCGCCGATCCACGGTCCCGACGGCGAGACGCAGCACGTCATCGTCATCATCCGCGACATCACCGAGCGCAAGCGCCTGGAGGAGCAGCTCGAATTGAGCCGCCGTCTGGCCACGTTAGGACAGATTGTCGGCGGACTGGCCCACGAAATCCGTAACCCGCTCGGGGCCATCCGCTCCGCCGCCGACATCGTGGCCAACGAAGGCCGCCCCCGGTCGCAGCGGCGCGAAGCGGCCGAGTTCCTCAAGGAAGAGGCGGCGCGGTTGGACCGCACGGTCAAGACGCTCCTGAGCCTGACCCGGCCCGTTCACTGCGACAGCCGGCCGGTCGATGTCAATTCGCTGCTGGAGCAGACGCTGGCCTACTATGCCCCGCAACGCGATGAGTTCCGCATCGAGACCCGGCTGGCCCCCGAGGCGCCGAAGGTGCGCGCCAGCAGCGAGGCGCTCCAGACCGTCTTCCTCAATCTGACGCTCAACGCGGACCAGGCCATGTGCCACGGCGGGACGTTGACCGTGTCCACCGAACAGGCCGACGGGCAGGTGCGCATTCAGTTCCGGGACAGCGGCCCCGGCATCGACCCCGAGGTGATCGAGCGCGTGTTCCTGCCCTTCGTGACCACGAAGAAGAGCGGCATGGGGCTGGGGCTGTCGCTGGCGGCGCACATTATCGAAGCCCACCGGGGCGCCATCGCCGTGGAAAACCATCCCGAAGGCGGCGCGTGCTTCACCGTCACCCTGCCAGCCTGCGGGGAGGAATAGACTGTTCGCAGTGCGGGGTGCGGAGTGCGGAGTGCCGAGTGCCGTGTGTCGTGTTCGAAGTTGTGAAATCCTGAAATAGGGGTGAGACTGGTTTCGCGCGTTGAACGTTTTTCATTCCGCATTCCGCATTCGAGAACTGCGCACTCCGAACTCTGCACTCCGAACTTACATCGAGCGCCGCCATGTCCTACAATTCACGCGCGCGATGGAATGAATGGCTGTCGAGGGGGATTCCGACCGGCGCGATCGGCGGC
>JAPLSS010000476.1 GCA_026398515.1 Candidatus Sumerlaeota bacterium
GGGTCTGGTGGAACAGCCCCGACTCGTATCACGTCTTCGCTGGCGGGATGTATTCCTACGAACAGGCCAAGGTCCACGCCTCGTTCTGCTCGATCGCCGGCAACTTCGTCCAGATGGCCGAACCGCTGGCCGACGAGCAAATCCCTCCGGACCGCCTTGACATGATCCGCCGCGTGGCTCCGACGACCCCCGACACGTCGACGGCGGTCGACGTGTTCGAGCACAATCCTGCGCAATTGTGGAATCTACCCATCCATCGCCCCTTCGGCGATTGGAACATCGTGGGCCTATTCAACTTCGACTATGACCAGAAGGGAACGCCCCTTACGCAGACGATCGATCTCGAGAAGGATTTGCTCCTCTCGCCCGACAAGGACTACCTGGCCTATGAGTATTGGACGCGCCGTTTTCTCGGCACGGTTCGGGGCGCCTTCGCGCGGACCGTCCCCGCCCCGGACTGCGAAATCTTCTCTATCGTCGAGAAACAAGACCATCCCGTCCTGGTCTCCACGAATCGCCACGTGCGCCAGATGGCTTATGATATTCGCGATCTGAAATGGGACCCCAAGGGGCGGACGCTGGAGGGCGCCTCGCGCGTAGTGCGCAATGATCCCTATGAACTGCGGCTCTACCTCCCCGCCGGCTATTTCCTGAGCGAAACGGAGGTCGAGGGTCTGGAAGCAAAAACAAAGACAGAGGGAGAGCTTGCATTCGTGGAGTTCACTTCGCCGCAGAGCGGGGATGTGAAGTGGAAGGCGACTTTCGCCTCGCGATAGGCCCTTCGCGCTCCGACAACCGCCCTGCCTCTCGCGGCGCTCAGAATCGCCCAAGAGCCTGCGGTTAAGTGGCGTGGGCTGCCAGTCCGCGCAATGTGCTCAGGAACCCAGCGCCGCGCGGGAAGTGCGCCTCACCACGTCGTTCTCCGGGTGTTCCTTTCTGATCTTCCGTCCCGCGGAGGAATTCGCCAGCGCCAGGCACAGGCGCCTCAGCTCGTTGGCCTGCTTGAGGCGCAAAGTGACAGCCTTGGCGCTCATGTCAATCTTCATCGGAAACACTCCTGAGATACTCGATGTCATCCTGGTCTTTGCCGCTGTTGCGCAGCCGTTTCAAGGCAATTAGCCCTTCAGGCGAAACGACGTTGAGAACGCCTGCTTCCCATTCGATCCTTCGCCGGCTCTCCCAGGCTTGGCGCGTTTTCGGCGTGACCAAGAGCAGGTCAAGAACCATCGCCTCGCCCGAATGGGCGTCCACCTTGCTCAGACGATGAATTCGCACATCGCCTCTTTGAAACTCCATTGTGCCTCCGCTGAGAAGAAACCCTAGGCCTTCCATGACCTGCTTCACGCGGGGCAAGGAGTCCGCCTCAATCATGAGATCGACATCCAGGGTGCCGCGCCGCATCGCATAGACGTCCATAGCAAGCCCTCCGCACAGAGAGTAGTCGATTCCCTCGCGCTCCATCGAATCGACGATCTCTCTGAATTCGGCGAGAAGATCCATGACCAAACGCCGCCAATCGCATTGCAGCGTCGCATGATCGCTCACGCCACGCTATACGGCATGGTCGCATGAGCGCCCGCCATTGTAAAGCGGTTGAGCCTTGCCTTCTTCCCGAAGCGCCGGTAGTCTCTCGCTCCATATCATTTTCGCCAAGGGAAAGGGAGAACCCCGATGGCTTCGCCGAGTGCACGCATTGAGAAGGCATATCAGATTGCGAAGGAGCAATACGCCGACTATGGCGTTGACACTGAGAAAGCGATGGACGCCTTGGCCCGCACGCCGATTTCGCTCCATTGCTGGCAGGGCGACGACTGCGGGGGCTTTGAGTCGGGCGGAGCGCTGACGGGCGGCATCCAGGCCACCGGCAACTATCCGGGCAAGGCGCGCACGCCGGAGGAGCTGCGCGCCGACGCCGACAAGGCTCTCAGCCTGATCCCCGGCAAGCACCGGTTCAACCTGCACGCGATGTACGCGGAGATGGGCGGCCGGCGCGTGGAGCGCGACGCCCTGGAGCCGCGGCATTTCCAGGGCTGGATCGATTGGGCGAAGGAGCGCGGGCTGGGCCTGGATTTCAACCCCACCTACTTCTCGCATCCCAAGGCCGCCACGAACCTGACGCTGTCGAGCTACGACGAGGGCATCCGCAAGTTCTGGGTCGACCACACGCAATGCTGCCGCCGCATCGCCGCGGAGATGGGCAAGCAGCTGGGCACGCCCTGCGTCAACAACATCTGGATTCCCGACGGGATGAAGGACACGCCCGCCGACCGCAAGGCGCCGCGCGAAAACCTGAATAGGCGCTGGGACAGCGACCACGTGGTCATCCTCAACGACGACCTGCGCGCCATCGCCGAGGAGATCGTGCGCGGCGGGTTCCTGGGGCGCGTGCACATCGGGCTGGACTTCTTCGACGCCAGCATCAACCGCGTGGCCGCGTGGACGATCGGGACGCGCAACATGATCCGCGCGCTGCTGACGGCGTTGCTGGAGCCGACGGAGCTCCTTCGCCGCGCCGAACACGAGGGCGACTTCACCGGGCGCCTGGCGCTCCAGGAGGAAATCAAGACCCTGCCGATCGGCGCCGTGTGGGACCAGTATTGCGCCAGGCAAGGCGTCCCCGTCGGCCGCGCGTGGCTGGACATTGTGCGCGCGTACGAGAAGGACGTGCTGGCCAAGAGGAAGTAGGGCGGAGGCTGTGCTCGTGGCGCGGGCCTTCCAGCCGGTGGAGATTGGCGGATTGGACGAGGCGCCGGCAGGGAAGATTACACCACGAGAACGACGATGGGTGAATCCCGGCAGCGGCGGCGCCAGCAAACTCGACTAGTTCGACAGGCTCACTACAGGTCGCTCACGCTCGTCTCGCGAAATGAAGCCGCCGCACAAGTCCTTTTCACAAGACCCGCCCCGCCCTCCTCGCCTCAGGCAAATAGCCATTGACAGTGCAGGCGCGGGGGCTGGTATCTTTCAAGTTAGAGCTCTAGCGCCTGATTTTCCGGGGACCGCGAGGTTGAGCGTTCGCCTCGCCCAAGCGGCCGGTTTTGTTCGGCGGCCCTCGTGGATTGCGCTGGAATCTCGGCGGCGCAACTGCCGGCCGCTGCTTGAGGGTTGAATGGTTTTCCACATGCCTCGCGCCGGCCGGGCCGCGAATCCGGCCGTGGCCGGGATCGTGAGCCTGCCGAGGGCCATTCCACGGCCAAGCCCGAGGCGCGCGGGGCGTTTTCCCGGGGATGGGAAGGAGCCGGATAGATGGCGAACGATGGCATGATTCGGTACGAGCGCCGCGCTGGAGGAACGCCGTGGCTGCGCGCCGTGGTTTGGAGCGGGCTTGCGTTGTTGGCATTTTTCGGCGCGCCGCGCCTGACCGCGCAGGTCGCGGCGCCGCCGGTCCCGGCGGTGGCCGCGACGGGTGGGCCGGGTGTGGCGGGGGCGGCGGCCACGCCAGTTCCAACTGCGGGGCCGCCGGGCGCCATGCCGGCGCCGACTGTGGGCCCGCCGGCGTCTGCGCCGACCTTGGCTCCGGGGCCGTCAGAGGCCGCCGCGGCGCTGACGCCCGGCGCCGCCGAAATCGGCGCCCCGTCCGGCGTCATGCCGGCGTTTCAACCGCTGCAGCCGACGCCCGCGCCTTTCTGGATGACCCCGGAGGAACTAGCGCGCAGACTCCGGGAGGAGAAAGAGGCGGAGGACCTGCAACGGGGGTTCCGTCAGACCCTGGAGTCGCAGTATCCGGCAGGCAACGCCCCCCTCTCGCCGTTGGATAAACTGGAACTTGCACGCGAACGCGAGAAGGAAATCGCCACCGAGGAGATCCCGTTCTTCGGCTATGACATGTTCGCGAACCCGCCAGTGGCCATCACCGAGGGGCCGGTGACCGAAGAGTACGTCGTCAGCCCGAAGGACGAGTTGCTGATTGAGACGTGGGGCGAATACGTGCGCAAGTATCCGGTGACGGTCAGCAAAGACGGCTACATCGACATCGACCAGGAGGAAATGCGGCTGTTCGTCAACGGGCTGACGCTGAAATCGGTGGAGGAGGAGGTCAAGCGCTACTTCGCCACCCGTCACCGGATCAATTTCGCCCCCGATCCCAAGGTGGACCCGTCGGCGACTCCGGACTCATTCGTGGCCGTGCGGGTGGTGAAGATCCGCGACATTTTTCTTTATGCCGGCGGCGAGGTGATCAACCCCGGCGTCATCGCCATGTCGCAAACGGTGGCGACGCTGTTCAACGTGCTGGTCAATGCGGGCGGCGTGAAGCGGACGGGGTCGTTGCGCAGCATCATCATCCGCCACAACGACAACAGCGAAACGCGCGTCGACCTCTATGACTTCCTGATGACGGGCGACACCACCGGGCTGAAGCAGTCGATCAAGGACTCGGAATCCGTGTTCGTCGACCTGTGCCAGCGCCGCGTGGCCGTCCGCGGCGAGGTGCATCGGCCCGGCTTCTACGAGTTCCGCAGCGACGAGACCAAGGTGGACACCGTCGGCGACCTGATCCGGTTCGCCGGGGGAGTCACGCCCGGCGCGCGAACCTCCAAAGTCCGGTTGATCCGCAATCCCCTCGACAAGCCCGCCGAGATCGTGGAGTTGAATCTGTCGGACATGGCGATGGACGACTCCAAGATCCCGCTGCAGGACGGCGACACGCTGATGGTCCTGCCCTCGGTCGCCCCCGAACAGGTGGTCGCCATCGCGGGCAGCGGCGTCTACCGGCCCGGGGTGTATCAATGGACGCCGGACATGCGCCTGTCGGACCTGATCGAAAAGGCCGAAGGCTTGCGCGGAGAGGCGGACATGGAGGTCGCTCACCTGGTGCGCACGCGCATCGACTTCACCAAAGAGTTCGCCGCCTTTTCGCTGACGGGCCTGTACACGAAAATGCCGGACCGGCGCGAAGTGGTCTTTAGCGGCAAGAAGAGCGACCCGGCCAACTTCCGGCTCGAACCGCTGGACGAGATCACCGTGTATTCCCGGTACGAGTTGACCGGCAAGGAACGGACCGTGACGCTGGAGGGCCACGTCAAGCAGGCCGGGACCTTCCAGATGTCCGAGAACATGCGCCTGTCGGACCTGTTGTTCGCGCAAGGCGGTCTCGAGGATCCCGACTTCCGCAAAGCCACCCACGTGGAGCGCGCCGACGTGGTCCGGTACGATCCGGACAAGGCCGCGACGCGCATCATCCCGGTGAACCTGAACCGCGTAATGGAGCGCCAGACGCCCGACGACATGCTCCTGGAAAGCCAGGACCGAATCGTAGTCTACGCGTTCGAGAGCTTCAACCCCGCGCAATCGATCAACATCCAAGGCGCGGTGCGCGCGCCGGGCACGTACCCGCTGAGCGAGAACATGACGCTCGAGGACGCCATCGTCATGGCCAACGGGCTGACCGAAGAGGCCAACCAGTTGGAGGCCGAGATCGCGCGGGTGTCGCCCGATAGCGTCTCCCCCGACTCGCCGGCCAAGGTCCTGAAGGTCCAGTTCGACCCGAAGTACGCCGACAAGGACGCGTACAAGCCGGGGTTCCTGCTGCAGAGCAAGGATTCCATCTTCATCCGGGACATCCCCGGCTACGTCGAGCCGAAGAGGGTCAGCATCCTCGGCGAGGTCGTCTACCCGGGCGGCTACGTTCTGGAGAAGCGGGACGAACGACTGTCCGACCTGATCACGCGGGCCGGCGGGCTGATGGACACCGCCTATCCGCGCGGGGCCGCGCTGACGCGGCAGAATGAACGCGTGGTCATCGACCTGGCCAAGGCGATCCATGAGCCGAACAGCGAGTGGAACCTGCTGTTGGAAAACGAAGACGCGCTGATTATGCCGCGCGATCCGCGCACGGTGCGGGTCGAGGGCGCGGTGACCACGCCGCGCGTTCTCAGCTGGCAGGACGGCCGGGACGCCGACCACTACATCCGCCAGTGCGGCGGCTTCGCCTCCGGGGCCGACAAGGAGGGCGTCGTCATCGAGCAGCCCGACGGCCGGATCGTGTCGCCCAACCGGTGGTGGCTCCTTCACCGCTCGCCCGAATCAGGAAGCGTGATTCGGGTTCCGTTCGAGGGCGAAGAAGCGGCGGGGAAGGCGCCGGCCCTGGAGCAGCCGACGGGCCAGGGATTCACGGCGACGGCTTCGACGACAGTGTCTCCGACCCCGGCCGCGATCTCCACTCCAATGGCGTATCCAACCCCGGCGGCGGCGATTCCCACGCCAATGGCATATTCAGCTCCGGCGGCGTATCCGACCCCGCTGTTGTATTATCCAACCCCGACGCCTGCGTCCAATCCGCTTCCCACCCCGGAAGTGACGCGCGGCCCAGGGATGCTTTGAGTCGGCGATAGGCGCGGCATTGAGAGACCGCGCCATGAACCACCACCATCCCATCCGGAGGACTGGCATCCATGTTCGTCGATGGCAAGATTCTAACCGCTCCACCCCGCGACCGCCTCAGCCCGGGAGCGCGGGGCGTGCGCACGCACAAGCCCGAGAAGTGCTTTCGCGGCTACACGCTGTTCTCCACGGCGTTCGGCGACACCGAGTTCCTAATCGACATGAACGGCATGGTCGTCCACACCTGGCCCGTTCATCACAGCCAATACGCCGAGATCCTGCCGAACGGCCACCTGCTGGCGGACGACTACTTCGGCGGCCTGATCGAGATGGATGCGCTGGGGAAGGAGGTCTGGCGCTGGGACGGGCGCTATCACCATGACTTCCACTTCGTGAACGACGACACGATCGTCTTCCTCATCCAGCGGCCGAAGGATTCCGTGCTGCCGGGCTTCTACGCCGAGGGGCATGCCCCTGAAGTCATGGCCTCCGACGTGATCATCGCCATCAACCGCAAGGGCGACGCGCTCTGGGAATTTCCCTTCAAGGATCACGTGCAAGAATTGCATGACCTGGCGGGGTTGCCGCTGCCGGTCCATTACACGTTCATGAAGTCCGGCGGCGAGATCGTCGAACGGGGCAACGCCGACTGGGCGCACTGCAACACCATCGAAGTTCTGCCCGACACCCCGGCCGGACGCCTCGACAAACGATTCCGCGCCGGCAACCTGCTGTTCTCGTTCCGCTCGCTGGACATCATCGGGGTGGCCGATCGGGAGCTGAACAAGATCGTCTGGGCGTGGGGCCTGGGCGTGCTGGACGGACAGCACCAGCCGATCATGACGCCGCAGGGCACGATTCTGATCTTCGACAACGGAACGGCGCGCGGCTGGTCGGCGGCGGTCGAGATCGACCCAATCACCAACAAGGAAGTTTGGCGCTATGAGGACCGCGCCGGCTTTTTCTCGCCGTACCGCTCCGGCGTGCAACGCCTGCCCAACGGCAACACGCTGATCGCCGAAAGCGACGCGGGCCGCATCTTCGAGGTCACGCGCGACAAGGAGATCGTCTGGGACTATTACAACCCTTTCCTCGGCCGCGGCGACGGGCACCAGGGCACTCACGTCTACCGCGCCACGCGCTACACCGACGAGCAGGTCGCGGCGGTGTTTGAGGCGCGCAAGGGCGAGACGGTCAACGCCGTCGGCGACATGATGATCCGCCCCGTGCGCACGTTCCCCGAGGCGTTGAAGCTGTATCGCGACGGCCAGGGGGGGTAGAGTTCGCAGTCCCGCTTTCCCGGGTTTCTTGACTTAACCTCTCGTTTGCGTCCGGCCGCGCCGCGGCAAGGGCCGGGCGCGCCGGGGGCGCGGGGTCCCGTGGCGGGCCCATTGCGTTCGCCATTGACTTGCCGCCGGGGGTTTGATTCGTTCTTACCAATTCCACGCAGAAAGGCGACGACAATGATCCAGGCCGCGGACAAACTGAAGATCATGGTCAGCGACTCGTTGACCGACGAAGGACTGCGCATTCTCCAGGCCGGCGGCGAGTTCGAGGTGACGTACAAGCCCGACATCACGCCCGACCAGTTGGCCGCCGAGATCGGCCCGTATTCCGCCTTGGTGGTCCGCTCCCGCACCAACGTCGCCAAGGCCATCCTTGCCAAGGCCGCCGGCATGAAGGTCATCGGGCGCGCCGGGGTCGGCGTGGACAACATCGACGTCGAAGCCGCCACCGCCCGCGGCATCATCGTCATGAACACGCCCGACGGCAACACGCTGTCGACCGCCGAGCACACGATGAGCATGATGCTGTCGATGGCTCGGCGAATCGCTTACAGCGACCGCACGATGAAGGCCGGCCGCTGGGAGAAGAAGTCCATCACGGGCGTGGAGCTGTTCGGCAAGACGCTCGGCGTGTGCGGCCTGGGGCGCATCGGGCGCGAGGTGGCGAAGCGCGCGCAATCGTTCGGCATGAGCGTGGCGGGCTTCGACCCGTACATTTCGAAGGAGACGGCGCAGAAGCTATCGATCGACCTGAAATCCAGCGCCGACGCCGTGGTCGAAGTCGCCGACGTGGTCACCGTGCACTCGCCGTTGAACAAGGAGACGCGGGGGATGATCGGCGCGGCGCAGTTCGCCAAGGCCAAGCCGGGGCTGATGGTCGTCAACTGCGCGCGCGGCGGGATCGTCGACGAGTCGGCCCTGCTCGACGCGTTAAAGAGCGGCAAGGTCGCCGCCGCCGCGCTCGACGTGTTTGAGGCCGAGCCGCTGCCGGCCGACCACCCGTTCCGCTCGATGGACAACGTGACGCTGACCCCGCACCTCGGCGCCGCCACCACCGAGGCGCAGGAAAACGTGGCGCGCGACGTGGCCCTGCAGATCGTCGACGCGCTGCGCGGCACGGTCGTGCGCAACGCGGTCAACGCGCCCTCCATCGACGGCGAGACGCTCAAGCGCGTGCGCCCGTACCTGAACCTGGCCGGGCAGATGGGCCGCTTCCTCGCCCAGATCGTCAAGGGGCGCGTCAAGCGGCTCGAAGTGGCGTACAGCGGCGCCATCCGCAATGAGCCGCGCGATTCGATCACCACGGCTGCGCTCAAGGGCTTTCTCGAGCCGCACGCCTCGCAACCGATCAACTACGTCAACGCCCGGGTGCGCGCTGAAGAGAAGGGGCTGGAGATTCTGGAAAGCAGCACCTCGGAGCCGGGCGACTACACCAGCCTGCTCGTGCTGCGCGCCTTCCCCGAGACCGGCGCCCCGACGGAAATCGCCGGCACGCTGTTCGGCCACGGGAAACTGCGCATTGTGCGCGTCAACGACATCGAGACCGAAGTGGCGCCGCGGGGCTGGATTCTGGCCATCGAGAACAAGGACCGCCCCGGCGTCATCGGCGCGGTGGCCGTCAAACTCGGTCAGCGCGACATCAACATCGCCGAGATGGCGCTGGGCCGCAACGAGCGCGGGGGGAACGCCAAGACCTTTATCGAGATCGACGGGGAGATCGCGGAGGACGCGATCGCGGAGATTCGCCGGATGCCGAATATCGTGTCGGTGGATTTGGTGGTGTGCTGAGGAATAGGGCCAGTAAGGCGTATGGGACCTATAAGACTTCTATACATGGCGTTGTAAATAACGCAGCGTTCGCAGCCGCTTCCGAGTCGGCGAGGCGGCGCGACACAAGAGGCATCGCTCCACGGAGCCGTCGTCTCCCCGCAGGGGAGGAATATGAATAGCCGTGGGTGAAACCCACGGAAACGGCGCTCCCCATTCTCTCGACCCTGACGGGGTCGCACGGTTGGCGCCGCGCATCGTTCGACCCCTCCAGGGTCGAAATCCTCGGGGCGCCCACGGCTATTCACATTCGACCCCCTTCGGGGTCCCAAAGACTTGCAATCCAGAGGCGTGTTCAGCACTCGCCAAATATGCTTCGTTACTTATGTCGCCATGTATAGGCCGTAGGGGGCCTCTCGGTCCCGTCCAACTCAAGGCTTCTCGGTTCCAGTCACGCTTCGCCGACGAACTCCGCAGCCGCCAGCTCCGGCTCCGCCTCCTGCGCGGCGGCGCGGCGCCGGCGGGCTTCCGTTTTGGCCAGGCGGCAATTGGAAAACTTGGGCGAGAATAGATTCGCCAGAAGCAGCCACACCGTCTCCCCCACGATTCTCAGGCGCAGGCGCAAGCCATCGTTTTCAATGAACTCCAGTTCGTACCGCAGTTTCTCCTCCGGCGAGCTTTCATACTTCCCGCGGATCTGCGCCAGGCCGGTCACGCCCGGCCTCACGCGAAACCGCTCGGCGTAGCGGGGGATTCGGTCGATGTACTCATCATAGAACACCGGGCGCACGGGTCGCGGCCCGACGAAGTTCATCTCGCCCTTCAGGACATTGATCAGCTGCGGCAATTCATCCAGCTTGGTGTCTCTAAGGAACCGCCCCATGCGGGTGACGTGGCCGTCGTTGGGATTCAGCAGCGAAGCGCCGATCTTGGTCTCGGCGCCCTCATGCAGCGTGCGAATCTTGTACATCCAATACGCGCTGCCGCCCAAGCCGATCCGCCTCCCGCGATACAGGAACGGGAAGCCGGAATCGAGGATCACCGCGATGAACAGCCCCGTCATCAACGGCGCCAGCAGAAGCATCAACGTCAACGCAAAAACGATTTGTCCCGCTCGCGCCAAGGCGTTTCCCATCGACATCCATTTCGATCGCCGCGCCACAGCCGTCTCCTGTCCGCTCGTTGCTGCCAGGTCTTGTTGAAAGACCGGCCATTCCATAGCCAACACGTCAGGAGCAGAGCAAACTCCCTGCCTAACCGATGCGCCATTTCGACGAAACGGAGGCGCGGACGCGCGTGAGCCGGGCGAGCGGTCCGAGTGTAATGGAAAACGATACAGTGCTTCTGACGCCGGGTGGGAACAACCAGACCGGTGCATTTGGCGACCTCCTTGCCGCCTAAAAAAAGTACCCCAGATCCATCTTGTGATTATTCGTCTAGCAGGTTCTTGGACGAAAGGGAAGCTAATTCTTCACGCTGCACCGACCAAATCGAAGTCGACTGGCCGCGCGCGAATCGCCACAGCGCCGTCGCCGCCGCCGCATTGAGCGTAAGAAAGTAAAACGGCGCAAGAAGGACCCGCGATCGCGCTCCCGCCCAACACGCCAGCCCCGACAGCGCGCCCAGCCCGTAGCCCGCCGCCTGAAGCGCGAGCAGCCAGCGCGCCCAGGCCTCTCCGAGCAGAAAGCAATTCGCCGCGAACAGCCCCAAGAGCAGAAGCGGTTGAAGCCTCCGCAGCCACTTCCGCGAAATCATGCCGTAAAGCAGGAGTAACCGCCGGCCGCGCCACGCGGGCCTCCACGCCAAGCGCAACGCCCGCAATCCGCGCGTAATGATCCGAACCCGCCGGTCGAACTCCTGGCGCACCCGCTCCGACGGGGCCTCCCACGCCCGCGCCGCCGGCTCGTAAAGCGTCCACGCGCCATCGGCCGCCGTCAATGCGCACTGGATAAAGTCGTTCGGCACGGCCAGATCCAATTCCTTCCACTGCGAACGCCGTAGCGCGAAGATCGCCCCATTCGCGCCGATCAGACAGCCGAAGCGGCTTTCCAGCGACTTCAACCATTGATCGAAACGCCAGAAGAAACTCTCCAAGCCGCCGAGGAGCTTGTGCCGGGCGCTTTGCGGGGCGCGTCGCCAACCGTACCGCAATTCCCCGCACGCCAGCCCCACGCACGGATCGGCGAACGGCGCGACGAGCCGGCGCAGCGCGTCGCGTTCGAGCATCGCGTTGGCGTCGGTGAAGACCCAGATTTCGCCTTTCAGAAGCGGCGCCAGGCGGTTGAGGGCCGCGTTCTTGCCCTGGCGCGTCTCCTGGCGCACCCACCGCACGCCGCGCGGCTCGAACCGG
>JAPLSS010000625.1 GCA_026398515.1 Candidatus Sumerlaeota bacterium
AGGAGACCTACGGCCTGATCATCAACCAGGAACAGGTCCAGCAGATCGCCAACGTGCTGGCCGGCTACTCGCTGGGGCAGGCCGACCTGCTGCGCCGGGCCATGGGCAAGAAGATCAAGGCCGAGATGGACCAGCAGGAAAGCGTCTTCATCGAGGGCGCGTTGCGGCGCGGCGTGGCGCCAGAGACGGCGCAACGCATCTTCGCGTTGATGGCCAAGTTCGCCCAGTACGGCTTCAACAAGGCCCACTCCGCGGCCTACGCGGTGGTCACCTTCCGCACCGCCTATCTGAAGGCGCACTACCCGGTCGAATACATGGCCGCGCTGCTGACCAACGAGATCGGCGGCCAGAACGACAAGCTGGGGCTGTACATCAGCAAAGCCCGCGAGATGGGCGTCCCCGTCCTCCCGCCCGACATCAACGAGTCGAACGCGCAGTTCACGCCCGTCGGCGATTCGATTCGGTTCGGCCTGGCGGCGATCAAAAACGTCGGCGCCGGCGTGATCGAATCCATCGTGGACGAGCGCAAGAAGAACGGCCCGTTCCAATCGCTCCAGGACTTCTGCGAACGCATCACCCACAAGGCGCTCAACAGCCGCATGCTCGAATGCCTGATCCGCGCGGGGGCGATGGACTCCCTCGGCGCCAGCCGCCCGCAGCTGCTGGCCATCATGGCGGAGTGCCTGGAAATCGCCAACCAAGTCAAGCGCGACAAGGCCGGCGGCCAGGGATCGCTGTTCGACGCGCTCGACGACGGCGCCGCCGCCGGGTCGGCCCACATCCCGCTGCCCGACGTGCCCGACTGGACGGAAAAGGAGAAATTGCAGCACGAAAAAGAGTTGCTCGGCTTCTTCGTCAGCGGCCACCCGCTCGACGATTACGCCGCCGACATGCGCAGCTTCGCCACCCTGACCTCCTCGACCCTGCAAACGGCGGCCGACCAATCCGAAGCCACGATGATCGGCGTCGTCACCCGGGTGCAACCGAAGGTCGACCGCAGCGGCTCGACCATGGCGTTCGTCGAGATCGCCGACCTGGAAGGCTCGTTCGAGGCGCTGATCTTCAGCCGCATTTACGAGCAATGCCGCCACCGCGTGCTCGAAGACGCCGTTCTCTTGATCAAGGGGCGCGTCAGCGAGAGCAGCGGCGAACGCAAACTGCTGGTCGATGAGGTCCAGGAGGTCGAGGAGGCGCGCAACAAGCGCGCGCGGACGGTCGATCTGACGCTGTCGGAAAGCGACATCACCGAAGAGCGGGTGGATGAGCTGCGGCGCATCGCGAAGCGCCACAAAGGATCGCGCCCCCTGCGGCTGCGGATCGACGCCGGCGCGGCGGGCGGTGAGATCGTCATCGAGGCCGACGACCAGATGAAGGTTAACCCCTCCAATGCTCTTGCGAAGGACCTAAAGGCCTTGGGACTGGAGAAGGGGCTGGCGTACGCGCAATGAGTGGGAAAGGCATTGACCCTTCCCGATCACTGAGCGTACGCTTCCTGCGTTGCAGGAAGGATCAATGAGACGGTCTGCCAATGCTCGTCGGGAGGTCCAGGATGCTTTGCACGGCAGTGATCCATCGGGAAGAAGAGTGGTACGTGGCTGAATGCCCGGAAATTGGGACTGCCAGCCAAGGAGAGACCGTCGAAGCGGCCATTGAGAACCTACGGGAGGCTACGGAACTCTACCTGGAGGACTTCCCGGCCAAGCCATCGAGCCACCCCATTGTCGCTACCTTCGAGGTGGCGGTCGGTGCCTGAGCTCCCCAGAATCACGGGTCACGAAGCCGTTCAGGTTTTTGAGCGACTTGATTTTCGCCAGATTCGTCAACGCGGAAGCCATGTGGTCATGCAGAAGCGCCTCTCGATGGGAAAATGCGTTGACCTATTCGAGCAACTGAAGTACCGTCCCTTGTGCTTGGCCGCGGTTCGAGACGCAACATTTCGACCCGCCGCCCGGCATTCTTGATCAGCGCCAAACCGAAACAACGGACGCCTTGTCCGAATTCTTAGGGTTGCCCTTGTCCGGCCAGTCAAGCGGGTCCGACAAGTCTGATGCATTCGCGCTCATGCCCCCAATGCGGCTCCCGAGGTAACTGCTTATGTCCCCCGTCGCCTTTGAATTCGAGAAGCCCATCGTCGAGTTGGAGCAGCAGATTGAGCAGCTGAAAACCGAACGGCGCGACGACGAAAACGCCTGGATCGAGATCAAACGCCTCGAAGAAGAACTCGCCGAGCGCAAGTTCCAGATTTACTCGAACCTGACCCCCTGGCAGCGCGTTCAGCTGGCCCGCCACCTCGAGCGCCCGCACGCCTTGGACTACATTCGGCGTCTCTTTAGCAATTGGACGGAAATCAGCGGCGACCGCCACTTCGGCGACGACAAGGCCATCGTCACCGGCTTCGGCCACTTCATGGGCAAGCCGGTCGCCATCGTCGGCCAGCAGAAGGGCAAGGATACCAAGGAGAACTTGGAGCGCCACTTCGGCATGCCGCACCCCGAAGGCTATCGCAAAGCAATGCGTCTGATGCGGCTGGCCGAGAAGTTTCATCTTCCCGTCATCATCCTGATCGACACCCCCGGCGCCTATCCCGGCATCGGGTCGGAGGAGCGCAGCGTCTCCGAAGCCATCGCCCGGAACATCATGGAGATGTCCGTCATTAAGACGCCGATCGTGTGCTGCGTCATCGGCGAAGGCGGCAGCGGAGGAGCGCTGGGGGTCGGCGTGGGCGACGTGGTCCTGATGCTGGAGAACGCCTGGTATTGCGTCATCTCGCCCGAGGGATGCGCCGCGATCCTGTGGCGCGACCGCGCCATGGCCCCCGAAGCCGCCGCCGCGCTGAAGATGACCGCCAAGGACCTGATGGAATTGGAGGTCGCCAACGAGATCATCCCCGAGCCCCTCGGCGGCGCCCACCGCAACCCCGAAGAGGCCGCGCACAACGTCCGCCACGCGCTGGCCAAGCACCTCGAGCGCCTGCGCCGCAAGCGCATCCCCGACCTCCTCGAAGAGCGCTGGCGGAAGTACCGCCGCCTGGGCGTGTTCATCGAAGGGGAAGCGTGACACGCGGGGCGGGACAATCCATGAGCTCCAAAGAACGCGTCCGCGCCGCGATCGCGCATCGCCAGCCCGATCGGGTTCCCATGGGGGAACTCGAAATCGACGCGCCGATCGTGGAAGCGGTCTTGGGCCGTCCGACCTTCTATCGCGCTCAATTCCGGGCCGTGAAGGCATACTGGGAGGGCCGGCGCGACGAAGTTGTCGAGTCGATGAAACGCGACTACATCGAGTTCATCCGCCAGACCGGGCACGATATTGCCCGCGTCGATCTCGTGCCCGACCGCGACGCCGAAATCTTCCCCATGGAGCCGATCGGCGAGTCCGACTACCGCGACCTGAACGGCAACGTCTTCCGGTATTCGGAAGAGACCGGAGAGTTGATGTTGTTCCATCGCGGCGCCGGCCCGCCCAAGATGGTCGCGCCCGGCGGCGGCGGGTCGCCCTACGAGCCGTCGGAATCGGAATTGGAGTTCGCCCGGCACGTCATCGCCGAACTGGGCGAAACGCACTTTATCCTCGCGCCGGGGACGTTGATCTTTCCGCCTGATCTGCCCTTTCGCGGCGGCAGGTTCTTCGACGACATGTTGGAGGCGCTCATCGAGCGGCCCGAGCGCTACCGCGATCAGCTGTTGCAGGGCGCCCCCGTGGCCGGGCGGTTGGCGGAATTTGCCAAACGCCTTGGCTGCGATGCCATCTGCCTGGCCTTGGACATCGGAACCAATAAAGGGACGTTCATGAGCCCTCGCAGCCATCGCGAGGTCTTCCTTCCGTCCATGAAGGCCAAAGCGGAACGCGCCCATGCGCACGGCATGCCGCTCGTCTGGCATGCCTGCGGAAACAACCGTCTGGTTTGGGACCAGTTCGCCGAGTCGGGCATCGACGTGTACCAGGCGATCCAGGAAGAGGAGCCCATCGCCGACCTGAAGCGCCTGCACGGCGACCGGCTGGCGCTGTGGGGCGGCGTCAGTTGCCGCACCTTGGACGCCGGGACCCCCGCGCAGGTTCGCGAGCAGGCACGCCATGCCATCGAGGCCGCGGCGCCGGGCGGCGGCTTCCTCCTGGGCTCCAGCCACAGCCTCGGCATCGGAGTCAAATACGAGAACTACATGGCCATGCTGGAAACGTGGCATGCCCTGAGGGGCGCCTGATTCTCTTATGCGTCCCCAAGTTCCCCTAAGCGTCCCGTAGCGAATTGGCAGAGTTTTTGTTTTCCGCATGATAAGTTCAAGATTGGGAGTTTGCGGCCGGGCCGTCATCCGACGGTCCGGCCGTCGTGTTTTCCAAAGATCGTCTGGAGCGACGGAATGCCCGTTTCTCTCCCGAAAAATCGGGGTATGGAGTCCGGCCCTCTCCGCTATCTCGGATTTGCAGGATGTAACTCCATATATTTGAGCATTATTTGCGATCCCACCGTTCCCCGTGTGCCTACAATGTGCCTTTTTGGGATTGACAAAGAATGCCTTCCCGTGACAAGATCCGGCGGAGTCGATGGCGTTCCAATGGCGTGGAAAGGATGCTGTCATGGCCAGCCTCATGTTCCGCTCGAAGACGGACAACCGCTTTTATTCGGAAGCCAACCAGCCGAGAGGCCAGGGGACATGGTATGTCTTCTACTATGACCTCCGCGGGAAGAAGGTGCGCCTGCGCGTCGGGCCGAGCCGCAAGACGGCTGAGATCGCGAAGGGCGATGTGGAGGCGCGGCTGGCGAAGCAGCGCGCCGGCCTTCTCGATCCGGACAAGGAACTGCGCCGCACG
>JAPLSS010000685.1 GCA_026398515.1 Candidatus Sumerlaeota bacterium
GTGCGTCCGGGCATCGTCATGGAGCGAGCGGCCATGGCGGCTGCTCCAAAAATGGGAAGTATGGAGTCCCGCCTTCAGGCGGAATAATCCGAACGGGGACTACAGTCGCAAGAGCCCATTCCGCCTGAAGGCGGGACTCCATACTTCCCATTTTTGTGCCTTTCGGAGTGCCGCGGAGCGCCATGAGTTGCTCTCCCGCGCAAAGGGCCAAAGCCATGTCGCTGATGGGCGTGGATCTGGGAATGACCGGCGTCAAGGCCGTGGCGTTCGATCTCGACGGCAAGCCGCTGGGGCAGGGCTATCGCGAATACGCCCTTGTTTCCGGCGAGCCGGGCGCGGCGGAACTGGACGCCGAGGCTGTCTGGGCCGCGGCCGAAGAAGCGATTGGCGAGGCGGCCTCAGCCGCGCACGCCGCCCGCGATCCGGTCGAGGCGCTGGCGTTCTCTTCCATGGGCGAGGCGGTGGTTCCGATTGGCGCCGAGGGCCGGCCGCTCGCGTTCGCGCCGACCTGTTTCGACCTTCGAGGCCAGTCCCAATTGGACGCGCTGGTTGAGAAGGTTGGGCGCGAGGAGTTGTTCCGAATCACCGCCCACGCGCCGCATCCGATGCACACGTTGGCCAAGATTCTCTGGTGGCGCGAGCGCCGGCCCGATCTCCTCTCGCGCGCGTCGCGATTCCTATGTTTTCAGGATTTCGCCTCCTTTCGCATGGGCGTGGCCGAGCCGTTCATGGCCGACTCGCTCGCCGGGCGCATGATGCTGCTCGACGCGGCGCGACGCCAATGGTCGGCGCAACTTCTCGATCTGGCCGGCATCTCATCAGGGCAATTGCCGCGACTGGCCCCCGGCGGCCGATCAATGGGGCCGGCCGATCCGGATGTCTGCGAGCGGCTGCGATTGAACCCCGGCTGCCTCGTCGCCGTCGGCGGGCACGACCAGCCGTGCGCGGCGCTGGGCGCGGGCGTCATCGAGGAAGGCATGGCGGTCTATGGCGTGGGCACCACCGGGTGCATCACTACCGCTTACAAAGAGTTGCGCCTGGACGCCAATCTGCTGGCCCACTGCATTCCGAGTCTGCCGCACGCGGTGGAGGGCATGTACGCCTCGCTGGCCTACACCCTGTGCGCGGGCGGCCTATTGAAGTGGTTCCGCGACAACCTCGTTTCGTCCGCCGAAAGGGAAGCGGTGGAACAGGGCGGAGGCGACATCTACGACCATCTGGTCGCCGAGGCGCTGCCGGCGCGGCGGCCTCCGCTCGTTCTTCCGCACTTCTCCGGCACGGGCACTCCCTATCTCGATCCTTCGGCCAAAGGCGCGATCTACGGCCTGACCTACTCCACGACCCGCGGCGACTTGTTCCGCGGGCTGCTCGAGGGCATCGGCTACGAGATGCGGCTGAACCTTGACGCGATGGCCGCCTCCGGCATCCGCGTGCGCGAACTGCGCGCCACCGGCGGCGGATCGCGCAGCCGCGGGTGGATGCAACTGACCGCCGATCAACTCAATCGCCCCATCGTCGCCATGCGCTCAACCGAAGGCGGCTGCCTGGCGTGCGCGATGCTGGCGGGCCTGGCGGCGGGGCGTTATGCCGACCTGCGCGAAGCCGTGGAGCGAACCGTCCGCACGGCGGAAGTCTTCGAGCCGCGCCCCGGCGAACAGGCGCAGTATGAGGAACGCTATGCGCTGTACCGCGAGTTTTACCCCGCTGTTAGAAGTTTCGGGCCGAACGCGAAGTGGACGGAATGAGAGTCGCGCAGGCTTTCCAGCCTGTGCTTGACGGGTATTCCTGTTTCGCAACGTCACCGGCGGGGAAGCCCGCGCCGCTACGCCACGACCTCTTCAGTTTGCGCATCGAAGAAGTGGCATTTCTCCATGTCGAAGATCAGTTCCTTCATCTCATCGACTTCGCTCGTCACGTGCGCTTCGACGCGGGCGATGAACGGGCTCTTACCCGTGGTGAGGTAGAGATACAGCTCCGAGCCCATCGGTTCGATGACCTCGACGCGGGCCTCGACGCGGGCCGCCGGGCCTTCCGCCGACGTGTAGCGCGGGTCGTTGATGTTTTCCGGTCGAATGCCGAAGACGACCGGCTTGTCGAGGAACTTCGCCAGCGCCCCCGCTTTCGATGGCGGCACGGGCGCCTTGATCTTCCCTTCATCGAAGACCAGGCCGCCGTCTTCCTTGCGGATGACGCCGTCGAAGAAATTCATCGGTGGGGAGCCGATAAAGCCGGCCACGAAGCGGTTCTTCGGATGATCGTAGAGTTGGACCGGCTCGTCGATCTGTTGCACGAGGCCGTCCTTCATGACCACGATCCGGTCGCCCATCGTCATGGCTTCGGTCTGGTCGTGCGTCACGTAAATCATCGTCGATTGCAGGCGCTGATGGAGTTTGCTGATCTCGGTGCGCATCTGCACGCGCAACTTGGCGTCGAGGTTCGACAGGGGCTCGTCGAACAGGAAGACCTTCGGCTTGCGGACGATGGCGCGCCCGACCGCCACGCGCTGGCGCTGGCCACCGGACAGGGCCTTGGGTTTGCGCTGCAGGAGGTCTTCGATGCCGAGGATCTGCGCCGCCTCGCGCACGCGCTTGTCGATTTCGGCCTTGGGGAACTTGCGCAGCTTCAGGCCGAAGGCCATGTTCTTCTCGACCGTCATGTGCGGGTAGAGGGCGTAGTTCTGGAAGACCATCGCGATGTCGCGGTCCTTCGGCGGCACGTCGTTGACCAGCCGCTCGCCGATGTAGACCTCGCCGTTGGTGATCTCCTCCAGCCCGGCGACCATGCGCAACGTCGTCGACTTGCCGCAGCCCGACGGCCCGACCAGCACCAGGAACTCGCGGTCCTGGATCTCCAGGGTCATGTTGTCGACGGCCTTGACGTTGCCGGGAAAGACCTTCGATACGTTTTGCAGAAGCACTCGCGCCATGGGCAACCACCTCTCCAGATGGGCCGCTAGTAGGCCAGCCTTCCCGAGGCTGGCTCCAGTCCACCCCGGCGGGGCGGACCTACTCTCAAATCAACTCGCTGGCGTCCACCACCCCCGCCGTCTCGCCCACGGGGAACGACGGGTTGGGCTGGCCGCTCAGGAACGCCAGGCAGTTGGCCAGCGTCTTTTTCATGTCGCCGCGGGGGACGACGATGTCGATGAACCCCTTGTCGCGCACGAATTCCGCCGTCTGGAATCCCTTCGGCAGAATCTCCTTGATCGTCTGCTCGATGACGCGCGGGCCGGCGAAGCCCACCATCGCGCCCGGCTCGGCGATGATCACGTCGCCCAGCGAGGCGAACGAGGCCATCACCCCGGCCGTCGTCGGGTTCGTCAGGACGGAGATGTAGGGCAGCCCCGCCTGGCCCAGCCGCGCGATGGCGGCGCTGGTC
>JAPLSS010000607.1 GCA_026398515.1 Candidatus Sumerlaeota bacterium
AGCTTCTGCCGCTCGCGCAGAATGGCCAGCGGCTCGAGCAACTGCCCCGGCAGATTGGCCAGCAACAGGAAGACGAGCGCGGGGGTGAACGGGATGATGGCGGGGTTGTCGACGAGCCAGGCGGCCGTGCGGGGGAAGACCGCCAAGACAAACGCCACCGGCAAAGCCACGGCGCCCAACAGCGCCACCGCCATCCAGATGATCTGCCGCCCGCGCTCGCGGTCGACCTGCGGCAGGAGGTAGTTGAGGCTTTGCGGGAGGCCGAGCACGAGGATCGACGTCAGGGTGGAGATCAGCAGCCATCCCTGCTGAAATGCGCCGAAGACGCTCTTGTCCCACTTGCGCGCCAGATAGGCCAACGCCACGAGGACGGCGGCGAACTGCGCGCCCTTTCCCGCCGCGACCACCAGGGTCTTCCAACTGAGCGGCCCCAGTCCGTATCCGCGCAAAGTGTCAGTCGACCACGGGAAGGAGGCGGGAGGGCGCATGGGGGATTTGGGGTTTTCGCTTTGGGATTCTCGATTGGAAGTGCGCCAGCATCCCAGGAAGAGAGTGCGCTCCCAGGAGCCGCTCCTTACAAGGCGTCTTCGCCGCGCTCGCCGGTGCGAATGCGGACGGCTTCTTCCAGGTTCAGGACGAAGACCTTTCCGTCGCCGATCGTCTCGGTGCGCGCGGCGCGCTCAATGGCCGCCAACGCGTCGTCCAACTGTTCGTCTTCGATGGCCACTTCCACGCGCAGTTTCGGCAGAAAGTCGATCTGATACTCGGAGCCGCGATACAGCTCGCTGTGGCCTTTCTGGCGCCCGTAGCCTTTCACCTCGCTGACGGTCATGCGCTGGATGCCGCACTCACTGAGGGCTTCCTTGACCTCGTTCAGGCGGAACGGCTTGATGATGGCGATCAGGAATTTCATGGGCGAACCGCGCGGCCTTTCCAGCGACGGGCCGAAGGATGAAGGTCGAAAGGGTCTTTCGCAAAGAAAAACGCGCCGCGGCGCGGCGCAATGCAGGCCAGCCTATTCACCAGGGTGGAACGAACGAAGGCGCCGCGACGCAACGCGCCGGCTCATCGGAATTGGCGCGACCGGGTGTTGGGCGAAGTCCGGGCAGTGCTACGGCCGGCCTGCGCGGTGTTGCCTCGGTTCTGCGACGTGTTGGTCGAGGAGTTGAAGTTGGCATTCTGCGCCCTGTTGGCGGGGTTGGTGCCCGCGTTTCTCGCGCCGCCCGCGACGCTGGTCAGGCCCTGCGTCGCGGTTCCATATCCGACGGCTTCGGCCGTGTTCGTCGACTGAATGCCCAGGGGCGGCAGGGACGTCGGCTTCTCGCTTTCAGTTGCGATTTCCTCGATGATCTGCCGCCCGGTGGCCTCTCGCCGAACGTCCCGGCGCGCCAAGTCGTCCAGGTCGGATTTGACCGCCTTCAACGCCTCCTGGGCGCGGCGCAGATCCTCGGGCTTCAGATCCTGGCGCGAAATCAGTCCGTTCAGCGCCTCCTCGGCGATGTTGTACAGGTCGGTCGCGTCGGCGCCGTTTTTGGTCCGGGCTCTCCGGTACGCCAGATCCTCGACCAGGAAGCGCAACTTCACGTGCTGCGGGTCCAGTTTCATGGCTTCGTAGAACTTGCTAACCGCCAGGTCATAGTTGACGTGATCGTACGCCTCGACGCCCTCCTGGTAGACCTTGAGCGCCTCGGGGCTCAGTTTCTTGACGTAGGGATCGGTCAGAAGGACGATGCTTTGGGCGTGCGCGGCGGCGGCCAGCATGAGCCCCGCAAGAGCCAGGAAGATTCGAATTCGTCTCATGGTTCTCTCCTGCGCGGTTCGCCGCATGGCGAGGCTCTCGGAGGCGCCGGCCGCGGCCTCCCCCGTTCATCATTTATTATGGCCGCCGCCGCGCGAGGCTCGCAAGCTTTTTCGGCGCCGGTCCGCCCTACCCGGTGCGTATCCGGGAGTTGTCGCTACGACGCGCGCGCTTTCGTGGCTTAAGCTTTCCAGCCTGCGCAGCGCCGAATCCGGAGTTGGGAAAAACGCAGGCGGGAAAGCCTACGCCGCAAAAAACGCACGATCCGTGGGAAGTTCCCGGGGATGAATGCATCGATTCGCCGCTTCGAACGCGCCCTGGAACGCGCTTTGGATCAATACGGGATCCTCGGGCGCGGGGAATCGGCCGTGGT
>JAPLSS010000108.1 GCA_026398515.1 Candidatus Sumerlaeota bacterium
CGCCCGCGCGGATCGCGCAGCGAAACCGTCACGTCCTGGTGAGCGACGCGCCGGAACTCGTAATTGATCAGGTAGTTTAGCGAATCCACCCCGCTGAGCGCGGCCAGGATGAGCGCGGTGGAGATGACCGCCGCCAGCAGGCTGACGCCGCTTCGGAACGGATTGCGGAAAACGGCGCGCAGGATCATCTTCCAATGGAACGAAAGCCGCCGCCACAGGGGGCCGATCCGCTCCAAGACAATGTGTCCGCCCCGCTGCGGCGCGGGGGGGCGCATGGCTTCGGCCGGCTGAAGCCCCGCGGCGTAGCGAACCCCGCGCACCGTCCCCAGCAAGGCGAACGCCACGCTGACGGCGATCCCCGCCAGCAGCCATTGCGGATGAAAATGCGCCTCGATGGACGGCAGCGAGAAGAACTGGCGATACACGCCCACCATCAGCCGCTGGAACCAGGCCCCGACCCCCGCCCCGGCGATTCCCCCGGCCGCGCCGATCGCCACGCCGTAGCCGAGGAAGTGCCTCGTCAGGGCGCCGCGCGAATACCCCAGGGCGCGAAACGTGCCAATGACGACGCGCTGCTGGGCCACCATGCGGGCGATCAGGATGTTCAGCGCCAGCGCGGCCACGCCCAGGAAGATGACCGGCATCGTCCGGGCCGTGGTCTTCAGGCCGGTCAACTCGTCGGCCAGGAACCGGACCGAAGCCTGTTCGGCGGACGGGGTGACTTGGGCGACTCCGTACGGGTCGAGTTCGCCGGCGATTTGGTCGAGCGTGTTGCGCAGCGCGGCGGGCGAGGCGTCGAACACCCTTCCGACGATCTGGTTGCAAGCGCCGTCCAGGCCGCAGGCTTTCTGTAGAAAACGTTCGGGTAAGTAAATGACGCCAAACCGGGCGGGATCGGGCGCCAGCCCCACGACGCCCGGCGGGATGAGGAACACGAACTCCGGCGACATGGCCGTGCCCACGACGAGCAGGTTGTGCGCCTGGTCCGGCAGCGTCACGCGAATGCGGCTGCCCGGCCGCAGGCCGTTCTCGCGGGCGAAGGCGTCGTTGACGATCGCCTCCTCGTCCTCGTCGCCCGAGAACCAGGCGCCGGAACGCAGGAGAACGTCGTTGAGAACGGGGACGCGCCGCCGCGGCATCGAGATGGCCGTCCCGGTGATCGGCTCGTCGCGGTTCGGCAGGTCGATGCGGGCTTCCATGGCCACCCGGCCCCGCGCGTCGCGCACGTTGGGCAGGGCCGCCACGCGGTCGACGGACCACAGGGGCGCCCGCTTGCAGGCGACGGTGAAATCGGCCAGCCGGCGGTCGGCGTAGTAGGCGCGCCGCGAACCATCAAGGTCCAAGTACACCGAGCCGATGCCCGCCAGGCAGCCGACGCCGACCGCCGCGATGGCGATCAACGCCAGCAGCGATCCCTTCCGCGCCCACAAATCGCGCGCCAGTTTGCGGAGCAGGACTCGGTTGACCATGGCCAAGCGTTCGCCTCGTCACCACGTGATCTCGCCGACCGGCGTCGGGCGCTCATTGACCCGGATCCCGCGAATCGCCCCATCGCGCATGAGGGCCACGCGGTCGCCCAGCTCGGCGATGGCGTTGTTGTGCGTGATCAGCACGACCGTCTTGCTCAGGTTGCGGTTCAGTTGAACCAGCAGGCCGAGGGCCTGGCGACTGGTGTCGAGGTCGAGGGCGCCGGTCGGCTCGTCGCACAGCAGGAGGCGCGGATTGCCGGCCAGCGCCCGCGCGATGGCCACCCGCTGCTGCTCGCCTCCGCTGAGCTGCGAGGGAAACGAGCCGGCCCGCTCCTCGAGGCCCACCAGGCGAAGCGCCTCAAGCGGGTCCATCGGATCGGGGGCGATCGCCGCGGCCACCTCGACGTTCTCCAGCGCCGTCAACGACGACGCCAGGTTGAAAAACTGAAACACGAATCCGACGTGCGCGCGGCGATAGAGCGTCAGCTGCCGGTCCGAAGCCGCGGACAGGTCCTGGTCCAGAAACCGAACCGTGCCCGAGGTGGGCCGGTCCATGCCCCCGATCAGGTTGAGCAGGGTGGTCTTTCCCGACCCGCTGGGGCCGACGATGATGAGAAACTCCCCGTCGTGGATGTCGATCGACGCGTCGCGCAACGCCGGCACGTCGATCTCGCCCATGCGATACACCTTGCTGGCGGAACGCACGGACAGGATCATGGCGGGCGGCGCGGAGCGATTCATGGCGGCCCCATTTCCCCGCGCCGGCCTCGGGATCGCAAGCTCTTTGTGGGGAAACCGCGATCCGCGCAACATCGGAAATAGGGTCTTGCTTCCAGAAAGAATACGGCGGAGTGAAAAAGCCGTGCGCCGAACGCGCCGGTTAGGGGGCCTTCATCCCCAGGGGTTGTGGATCAGCACGCCGGCGGACAGTCGAGGCCGCTTGGCGCAGGAAAAACGGGGACTGGCTCGGCGGCGCTTGCGCCGCCTGCTTTCTCGCTTTTCCGCCAGCCCTGAGCGTGTCGAAGGGGCCGAAGCTCTCAGGCTTCCCCACGAATGCCCCCCCGGAAAAACGTGGCTGTCTCCTGTTTTTCCGGCCCTCCTCGCGGGTCATGCCCGGCGCGAGAATTCGCGAATGCGCCCTCGGCGAGCTCCCTTGGTTTTCCCATTGACGCCGTAGCACAATCATGTGAGCATTTTGCTATGGTTAGGCACGAATTCATCCTGAAGCCGTCTGCCGTTCGCGACCTCGACCGAATCCGGAAGCACTACGCCGTCATGATTGCCGATGGCATTGAGGAATTCCTGACGCACAACCCCACGCGGGAGAGTAAGAGCCGGATCAAACGGCTTCGAGGCATTCAGGATCCTGACTACCGCCTTCTCTTGGGCGAGTATCGGATCTTCTACAACGTTGACGAGGCTGAGCGGCGAGTTGAGGTGCTACGGATTCTGCATAAAGGCGAGACGCATCGGTACTACGAGGAGGCGCGGAAATGAAAGTCGCTCCCATGGGAGAGGTTCGCAATAACTTCGCGAAATACCTGGTCGCCTGCCAGGACGAGCCGGTCTTCGTGACCCGAAACGGGAAAATCGCCGCGGTCATCGAGCACATCGAAGATTCGCAGATCGAGGATTTCCTGTTGGAACGCAGTCGGCGGTTCTGTCAGATGCTCGCCAAGGCCAAGCGCGAGAAGGGCGGCATGTCGCTCGCCGAATACCGGAAATCCAGAGGCGTCTAGGCATCCGGCCTTTCGCCGAACGCCGAAGGACGGACTGAGGGAATCTCCACTACGCCAAATGGACTGCCTGATGCGTTCGCGCGCTCTCGTTGAAGGCGCAGCAAATGCGGGTCGTGGCGATGGCGGCCTTCCCGTCCTGAAGCGGCGTTTCGCCCCTGTCCAGCGAATCGAAGAAACTCACCGCGCGGTTCGCGCACGGCATCGGGTCGATCCACTCGTCGCGCTTCTCGCACGGCACGATCAGGCGAATCCGCTTGCCTTCGAGGAAGCATTCGCCGCGCGTGCCGACAATGCCCGCCAGGAACCGGTCCCTCATGCCCGGCGCCATGATCGTCTCGTTGATGCCGTAGCCGCGCGCGAACGCCACGTGCGCCGAGACGACGTCGTCCTGGCCGGCGCCCCTCACCGTTTCCGACACCGCGTCGTTCTTCCCATAGACCCAGCGCGCGTCGCCCCCGATCCATTGCAGGAAATTGATGCCGTGAATCGAGAACTCGAAGATGCGCCCGCCGCTCTTCGCGAAATCGAGCCGCCAAATGTCGCGCGCCTGGAGTTTCTTCCGCCAGACCGCCTCGTCGCGCTGGATGTATTCCAGGTAATAGGCCTTGATCAGGTCGCCGAGGACGCCTTGGAAGAACAACTGCCCCAGGGTGTGCGTCGTGGGGATGTTGCGCGCGTTGCAGCCGACGAACAGGCGCCGCCCGGCTTTCTCCGCCAGCGCCGCCGCCTTCTCCGCCTCGTCCACCTTCAGCGCCAGCGGTTTCTCCGCGAAGCAATGGCAGCCGGCGGCGAAGCACCGCTCGAGGATCGCCAGCCGCGGCCAGGCCGGCGTCATGACCCAGCAGACGTCGGGCCGCGCATCGAGCAGCGCCTCCAACGAATCGAACGCGCGGCAACCCCATTGCTCGCGCCGCCATTGCAGTTGCGCCGGGTCGATGTCGAACATCCCGACGACCTCGCAGCGGTCCGGAATCTGGGACAGCATCGTCTGGTGCGTCTGGGCCACGTCGCCCACGCCGATCATCGCCACGCGGTATCTCTTCATCGTTCAAAGCCTCCGCTCATCTCGATCTCTCCCGTCCAAGGCATGACGATTACAGGCAAAGCCGAACAGGAATCAACTTCATTGTCTCAGGAACGGCGCCGACAATGGCCTTGTAGCAGTGGCTCGTCGCGTCCTCGGCGCCGGCCGCGATGTCCAAGCTCCCGTCCCCGTCCACATCGCCCGCCGCCAGCCCGCTTCCGAGACTGAATTCGAAGCGCGCCAGTCGGTCGAAGTTCGGATATCCCGAAATGCGTAATTGCGACGTTTTTCTTGCGTCCCATTCTCCATCTAAGTTAGACTCTTCTTCGGGTTGACGAACCCCCGGATCAACGATCCCGCGCGGACCTTCGCCGCCCCCAGATTGCCAGACGGGAAGAACGGGGACCCGCTCGAATGGCGCCAAGACAAGGCCTGGGGCGGCTCCGATGCGCCCGGGTCGCGCAACGCGCCGACGCCCTTCCCCCGAAGGGCCTTGGGCAACTCAAATCTGCCGCGGCAGCGAATGCGGCGACACCCTTTCCCCGAAGGGGAAGCCACATGAATAGCCGTGGGCGTCAGCCCACGGACAGGCGCCGTCAACCCCCTGGACCCTGAAGGGGTCCAACCGCGAAAAGCGCCATGGGTGATCCGCAGAAACCATCCGCCGCAAAGGCACCCGAACATGGACATCTCCTTGCACATCGTGGCGCCATCCGCCCGCCGCGAGAAGGTCTTCCAGGAGATCCGCCGCCCCGTCTTCTCGCTCCTCGACCGCGGCCCGCTCTCCGAAAGCTGCACGTTCATCTCCTACGACAGCGTCAGGGAGCTGGCCGCCCAGCCCCACCTGTCGCATCTCTCCGATACCGTTCTGGAGGAATACGAAGAGGAGGCGGAGGATTAGCCCACGCCATCGACATAGCCCGACTTCGGCGGGATTCCCTTGCGATCCCCAGGAGCAATGCGTAGGATTAGCGAAGGTAGAAACTGCGCAATCCGCGCGAAAGCCGGGTAGATTCGCCCCGGCGGGCTGCGCGGGGAGAGGGATCCAGAGCGATGCAGCAATACCAGGAGTTCGCCATCAACTACTACCAGGACGAGGACGGCGTGTTTACCGCCGTCGTTCCCGCCATTCGCGGTTGCGTGGCTTCGGGCCGGACGCTGGAGGAAGCCTATCGCCACGCGGTTGAGGCGATCGAGAGCTGCATGGAAGCGCGCGAACAGGTGGCCGCGCTGAAGCCTCGGCGGGTGAAGTATTCCAGGGTCAACGTCTACCGGCGCCCCATTCATGCCTAAACTGCGTCGCGTGTCTTATCGGGAACTGGCGGCCAAGTTGGAGTGATTTGGGGCCGAAGCTTGCGACGTCGGATCTTTTGCGCTAATCTTCCCAGCAGGAAGGTGGACAGGTGAGACTCCGCGGCGTCATCTGGAAGGTGCGGAAAGGCGATACTATGGCCGCACGAAAACGTAAGACCGAAGAAATCCCAGAGACCTTCGCCTCATACGAAGAGGCCGGGGAGTTCTGGGACACCCACGACTCCGCCGACTACCTGGAGCACATGACCCCGGTCGAGGTGGATGCCCGCCTGCGCGAGCGGCGCTTCGAGATCGAGATCGATGCCGACGTCGTCGCGGCCCTGAGGAAGCGGGCAAACTCCCGGCATGTCCCCGCCTCCCGACTGGCCAACGACCTGCTGCGGAAGCAACTCCTCGTGGGCTGAACCGAGCTTCTGCTCAATGCGCACGAGGGAAGTTGAATAGGTTGTCCTCTCGATTCACATGAGGATTGGATATGAAAGTACTTTCAGAGCAGTTCCGCGCAATTGCTCTCAATCATGACGCAAAAGAGCGCGATGTCCACGCGTTCCTCAAGCAATACCCCTATGTGCTGATTCACCTTTTTAATGGCGCGTGGAACCTTTACAGGATCTTCCCGGAATTCCGACTTGGCGCCGATTTTCGCGCCGACTTCGTGATCATCAGCGCCGGTTCCGGTTCATGGTACGGTCACTTTATCGAGCTTAAGGGCCCGCAAGACGCACCGTACACTAAGGCTGGACTCCCGACTAGACAGCTGAACTGGGCGATTGGGCAGACGAACGATTGGCTGGAATTCGTTTGGTCGCAACGAGCGAATCTGATGCGGGAGTTCGCGAAGTTAATCAAGCCATTCGGAAGACACGCGCAGAACAATCTGATGGCCAGAGATGTCACTGCTGATATTGAGCTCGAGCATCCAAGAACCCACATCGATTTCGCCTACTATATCGTCATAGGCAACAGCGCGCTTTTTAGCGAAAAGCAGCGTAAGGCTCATGCTCGGTATTCGGTTTCACAGAGCGTTGTGACTTACGACCGGGTCTATAAGACGATGCGCGAGATTGAATCGCACCACGATACACTCGAGCGTCAGATTGAATGCCTATCGCGGTGCGGTGACCGCGCCTTTCACGACCAAAGCATGACACGAACGGCAAAACGCCCAGGCATGGATAAGCTCTGATTCAACAGTCTTCATATGGGTGTTCTTCGACTGATAGCCATGGACGCCTTAGGGATTATCAACTAAGGACGACCAGAAGGAATGACTTGAGGCATGGCCAGATCAAAAGGAAAAACTGAAGGTGGTGAGCGGATGGCGAAGCCGGGGAAGCCCTCGGCGGTGGTGGATACGCGGGTGATCTTTTGCGGCGACAATCTGGATCAGCTGCGCAAGCTGCCGGATGGGTGCGTGGATTTGATCTATATCGACCCGCCGTTCAACTCGAACCGGAACTACGAGGTCTTCTGGGGCGAGACGAAGGAGAAGCGGGCGTTTGAGGACCGGCACGCCTCGACGCAGGCATATATCGAATTCATGCGCCCGCGCTGCGTCGAACTGCAGCGCGTCCTCAAGCCGACTGGCAGTTTCTATTACCATTGCGACTGGCACGCCTCGCATTACGTGAAGGTGATGCTGGATCAGATATTTGGCGAGAACCAGTTCCAGAATGAGATCGTCTGGAAGAGGAGCAGTGCTCACAGCGACTCGCACCGTTATGGAGCCAATCACGACACGCTCTTTTTCTACGCGAAAGGGAACAACTGGACCTGGAACAAGCTTTTCACACCGTACTCCGAGGAATACACCGATCAGAATTACCGTTACGTCGACGAAAGGGGCCGCAGGTTTCGCGTTTCGGACATGACCGCCAATAAGCCGGGCGGCGACGTTTCGTATGAATGGCGAACACCTGATGGCAGAACCGTAAGGCCTTACAAAGGACGATATTGGGCATATTCCAGGGAGAAGATGAAAGAAATGGAGGATGCCGGACTCATCTATTATCGGACGACGGGAATGCCCATGCTCAAGCACTATCTGAATGAAATGCCGGGCGTTCCGCTGCAGACGTTCTGGGACGACATCAAAGCTGTCATATCAGGCAGCGAGGAGAGGCTCGGCTACCCCACCCAGAAACCCCTCGCCCTTCTGGACCGCATCATCAGCGCCAGCAGCAACCCCAACGACATCGTCCTCGACGCCTTCTGCGGCTGCGGGACGGCGCTGGTGGCGGCGCAGAAACTCGGGCGGCAATGGATCGGGATCGACATCTCGCCAACCGCGTGCCGCGTGATGGCCAAGCGCCTGCGCGACGTGTGCGACTTGCGCGAGGACGAGAACCTTTGGCGCAGGGGCCACGGCTTCGTCGTCCGCGATCTGCCATGGACCGAGGCGCAACTGCGCAAGATCCCGCCGTTCGAGTTCGAGAACTGGGCCGTCATCGCCCTGGGCGGGCTGCCTAACAAGGCCAAGGTCGGCGACATGGGGATCGACGGACGCATCTTCCCCGTCTCCGCCGCCCCCAAGAAGGAAAAGGGCGTCATGGACTTCATGAACATCTGGTACCCGATCCAGGTGAAGCAAAAGGACAAGGCGGGCCGGCCCGACATCGACTCCTTCGAGGCGGTGATGACGCGCGAGGATTGCACGAAGGGCTTCTTCGTCTCGTTCGATTTCTCCAGCGACGCTCTCTCCGAGATCCAGGCGTTCTTCACGAAGAGCGGAAAGATCATTATCCCGCTGACTGTCCGCGAAATCCTGGACGAACAGATCGCGATGAAGCTGGCATAGCGAGGAGGGCGCGGATTCGTCGTCCGCGACTTGCCCTGGACCGTGATCGCCTTGGGTGGCCTGCCGAACAAGGCCAGGACTGGCGACACGGGGATCGACGGGCGCATCTCCCCCGCTTCGCCGCATCGGGCCGGTCGGCGTTGATTTTCGGATTGCAGGGCCTCGACGCAATAGGCACAATTGGCGCTGTCGGGTACGATGAGGGTGGTTGCGGTGTGATTCTCTCATGTCGCTCGACGCGGAGGTGGGTGATGACTCTGCCTGAGATTCTCTCGGACATCCACGCGTTGGAAGAAGACCTGCTGGCCTTCGAGCGCAAATATGGGATCCGCTCGGAGACGTTTTACGCCGCGTACGCCGCCGGCGAGGAACCGGAGGACGACGCTTGGACGCTGGACTTCGCCGAGTGGGCGAGCGTGTATCGGACCTGGCTGGAGCGTCAGGCGACGTATCGCGACGAGGTCCAGCGTCGGCAAGGGGACCCACGCAGCCTGTCGGGTCTGATCCACGTCTCGACATGACGAACCCATTCCGCACCCCCGAAGATTATGAGCTGTTCCTGTATTCGTTGCGGGAACGCTACGCGGGAATTCACGCTTCTTCATTGGCGTTCATCCGGCGCGGCGCGTCCCTGGCGCGAATGACCGGGGAGGCGTGTTTCGATGAAGGCCTGCGGCTGGTCGTGCGGGAGCGGCTGGTCTTCGACCGTCTGCCGATGACTCTCGACTCGTACGGCTATGAGGTCTGGCGTGGCGAAAAGAAACTGTACTGGTATGACTCGCAACCTCACCCGGACGATTCCGCCTTGCAGGCCACGCACCCGCATCACAAGCACGTGCGCCCGGACATCAAGCGCCATCGCATCCCCGCGCCGGCGCTGAGCTTCACGCAGCCGAACCTTCCGGCTCTCATTGAGGAGATCGAGGCGCTCGTGGAGTCGCTGAAAGCGCAGGCGCGCTAACGCGTGGTCCCGTTGGTTCCGGGAATGGTCTGTTCAATGGCCTCAAACTGCCTTGCAGCATCGCGAGGCGCCGGGCGTAACGCGTTCAGGGACTCCTCATCCGCAGCCTGCCGTGGACCGAGGAGCAACTGCGCAAGATCCCGCCGTTCGAGTTCGAGGACTGGGCGGTCATCGCCCTGGGCGGGTTGCCGAATAAGTCCAAGGTCGGCGACATGGGGATCGACGGGCGCATCTTCCCCGTCTCCGCCGCCCCCAAGAAGGAAAAGGGCGTCATGGATTTCATGAACCTCTGGTACCCGATCCAGGTGAAACAGAAGGACAAGACGGGCCGGCCCGACATCGACGCCTTCGAGGCGGTCCTGCTGCGCGAGGATTGCACGAAGGGCTTCTTCGTCTCCTTCGATTTCTCCGGCGACGCCCTCTCCGAGATCCAGGCGTTCTTCAAGAAGAGCGGGAAAGCCATCGTCCCCTTGACCGTCCGCGAAATCCTCGACGAACAGATCGCGATGAAGCTGGCCTGGTCCGCGCAACCCATTCGCGTCCATTCGCGTCGTTCGCGGGCCGCAAAGGGGAGACCGTCACAGCCTCCACTCCGCCTGCCCCGAGCGAAGTCGAGGGGCCTGCCCCAAACGCCGCCGCATTCCACACTCCGCATTCCGCACTCCGCACTCCGCACTCTTCCCCCTCCCCCTTACGATTTTGTTCCCCCAAGACCCCGTAAGTTCCCCTACGGGAATTGTCTTCCCCGCCCCTTCGCGCTATCATCATCCTGCCATATTCTCGCAAAGGAGCCAACGAAAAAGGCCCCGCCGGATGGCGGGGCCTGGGGTTTTCACGACTTGAGGAAACCTCAGCAGGGACGAAGGTTGATCGCCTCGGGGCCTTTGCGCCCCGCTGCGGACTCGAATTCGACCTTCTGACCTTCATGGAGAGTCCGGAAACCCTCCGTCGCGATGTTGGAGTGGTGGATGAACAAATCCTCGCCACCGCCTTCAGGTGAGACGAAACCATACCCCTTGTTCTCGTTGAACCACTTGACTGTACCGATACTCAATGCGCTTTCTCCTTTGGCTCCTTCATGGGAGCCTTGATTGTGTTCCCTCGTTTTCTCGCGGAGGGCGCGCCCCGAGGGTTTGGGTCGCGCCGCATGGAACTGGCATGCAGTAGGCGCGTGAAAAAGTTGGGTGTCAACACAATACTTTGTTTTTTTCATTGGGCGAGGGGCATGGCCAAGCGCGCTGGTCCGGACTCCTGCCAAACCAGTTTTTGCCGGCATGCTCGAGGGGAAGGCCCTTTGCCGGGTTGATCTGAACCGCCCATGCTCGCCTGGCCTTGCCCCTCCCCGGCGCGCGATGCGTCCATACTGGCGTTTCGAGGGCGGGGCGCCGCATGATTCAGGCCGCGACCCATCCCGGCCGCGCCACCGCCTGAAGTCGGAGCCCAAATGACCCCCCGCTTCTTCTCCATCGCCCAACGCAACGGACACTGGTGGTTCGTCACGCCCGACGGCGAGCCGTTCTTCTCTATCGGCATGAACCACATCGACTCGGCCACCCTGCGCCAGCCCGAACATCTCCGCCTCTGGCGCGAGAGATTCGGCAACAGCCAACGGCGCTGGCTCCAGGAGGCTGCCGTCCCCGATCTCCAGGCCTGGGGGTTCAACACCATCGGCTGGACCCAGGAGGTGGTCATCCGTCTGCCGACCATGCACCGCCACTCGCGCCCGTTCACCTTCGAGGAATACCAGTGGACCGGCATGCCCTATTGCCACCTGCTGCCGTTCACCGAGACGCACCAGTGGGAGGTTGAGACGCGCTACCCCGACGTATTCAGCCGCGATTTTGAGGAATGGTGCGATTACGTGGCGCGCGACGACTGCTCGCGCATGGCCGAGGACCCGAATCTAATCGGCTACTTTTACGTCGACTGTCCAACCTGGGCGCACTGCCCGCCGTTCAACCCCAAAGGCCCCTGGTTCGATCCCAACCGCTTGAAGACCGAAGCCGGGCGCAGGGATCTCTTCGCGATGGCGACGCGCTATTATCAAACGACGCGCGACGCCGTTCGCCGCTACGACCCGAATCACCTGATCCTCGGCGACCGCTACGAAGGGAAGGCCCTCGTGCCCGAGGAAGTGTTGCGCGCCGCGACGCCCTACGTCGACGTCATGAGCTTCCAGTATTTCGCCGATTCCGAAACCGTCTGCCGCGGCCTGCGGCGCTGGCACGAGTTGACGGGGAAGCCCGTGCTGCTGGCCGACGCCTGCGCGCCCGGACGCGATCCGGCGCGCTACGCCCCCATGATCCGCGCCTTGCGCGAATTGCCGTGCTGCCTGGGCTGGCACGTCTGCGGCGCCTACCTGAAGAACCGCTGCCGCGGACACGGCTTCCGCGACGAAGCGGGAAACCCGGTCGCCCCCCTCATCGCCGCCGCCGCCGAAGCCAATCGCGAAACGTTGGAATGGGTGATGCGGAGTTCGTAGTGCGGCCAATAGGACCGATACATCGTATAAGTCCTATTCCGAGCGTCGCACGCCCCTGTCCGGTCATTTCTTCAAAAACGGCTCGATCCTCTCCGGCGGGTATTTGTAGGCGCGGTAGACGATTTTCTCGCCCTGCGCGTATCCGGCGTAGGGGTTCTGGAAATCCCAGACGATCTTTCCGTCCGGCGTCACTTCCAGCAGACGGCCATGGTCGGGCTTCGAGCCGGAGCAGATGAACGTATTGCCGTTGGGAAGGCGCTGCGCGTTCGAAAGCGCCGAAGCGAAGAACGAACTCGGCGGATCGCCGACGAACGACCACACAATCCGCCGGCTGATCGGCTCGAGTTCCCACACCGCCGACGACTTGCGGTGGGTCCCATTGTCGAAGCAGATCATGTGGCCGTTGGGCAGAATGTTCGTCGCATGCTGGCGGTCGAGTGTCCCGGGCCCCCACGCCCAGACGATTTCGCCCGTTTCGCGTTGGATGACCAAGGCGGTGTCGAGGTTGCGGTGGCTGACCATCACGTTGCCCGGCTTGAAGCGCGGATCGCGCGAGGCCGGCGTTTCCGGCAGCACTTGCACCGTATTCGAGTGCGTCCAGTCGTTCTCGTTCGCCGGGAACGTCTGCCCCGTCAGGCGTTTCAGTTCCTCGATGTGGTCTTCGCTGAACCACTCCCAGACGATCTTGTGGTCCGGCGTGACTTCGACCAGGTAGGTGCTGAGGAGCGTTCCCTCCTTGATCTCCGGCTTCACGATGTCGCGTTGGCAGAGGATCATCGTGTTGCCGTTGTCAAGCCGCTGGAAGTCGTGGTGGACTTGGCATTCATGGAACCAGACTTCCTTGCCGTTCCAATCCAGTTCGTAAATGCCGATCGGTCGGTCGGGGGAGAACTCCGTATCCAGCAGCAAATGCCCGTTGGGCAACAAATAGCCGAAGTGGCTCGACCAGGCCGGCCATTCATGAACGATCTTCCCGTCGAGGTCGAGCAACAGGAACTTGTTCGAGTGGTCCGGGCTATATAACACGTAGCCGGACGCGACCCTATCGCGGTCGATCAGGCGCAGCCCGTCGCCGGGTTCGGGCAGGATGGGCCGGCCAGGCTTGCGCGCCTGTTGGCCGCTCCACGGCATGATCAGTCGCTCTCCATCTTCGCGCCGGGTCATTTTACGCAAGGGGGGCGGGGGAACGAAGGGCATGGGAAAACCTCCTGGGATTTGGGATTTTCGATTGCCGATTTTCGAGTGCCGATTGAAGAACACCACAACTGGCGCAGAGCGGCTCCTGGGAGCGCCGACGTCCTCGTCGGCAGTGAATCGTCATACGATACGCTTCTGCCGACGAGGACGTTGGCGCTCCCAGGAGCCGCTTACGACGAAGACACAATCCTCTCATCGCCCTTCGCCGTTCGTTGCCTTCAACGAGAAACGAGGAACCAGAGAGGTGAAACCATCGTTACGGCGCGCAGGTTTCCGCCAGCCGCCCTTTGTGCGACGGATCAAACCATCTCAACAGATCCTTCTCCGCCTCCCACATCTCATCGAACATCCGGCGGATCTGGCTGAGGGTGCAGGCTGCGGCGGCAAGCGGATCCAGCGCGCAGGCCTGGAACGCCGCCTCGCGGTCGCGCTCCAGCACGGCCTTGACCGCCAATTCCTGCACCGCCACGTTCGTGCGGTCCAGCGCGGCCAGGTGCGGCGGCAGCGCGCCGATGGCCGTCGGGTGAACGCCGAGCGAGTCGACGAAACACGGCACTTCGACGCAGCACCCCTCAGGCAGGTTCGAGATCAGCCCGTGGTTCATCACGTTGCCGTTGAACCGGAACGGGACGTTGGTCAGCATCGCCTCCATGATCGACGTCGTGTATTCGTGCGAGCGTTTCAACTCGCCGACCGGCGCGTTCTCGTCGTCCACGACCCCGGTGTCCTTCGACCACTCGCGCTGTCGCGCGGGAAGGCCGGCTACGTTCCGCTTCTGCAAGCCGAACTCCGCCAGCGCCGCCTCGTTCTTGCGGAAGTAGGGGAGGTATTCCGAATCGTGGCCGCTGCTTTCGGTGCAGAAATAGCCGAACTGCTTGAAGATCTCGCAGCGCACCTTCTCGCCCTTGTTGGGATTGGGGAAATTC
>JAPLSS010000912.1 GCA_026398515.1 Candidatus Sumerlaeota bacterium
AGCGCAGGCGTCCCGCCTGCATCGGCGCCGGACAGCGCCGCTTCGGATCGCCATCTTCCCCGCGCGCCGGGTGTCCCGACGGAGGCCCGACCGCGCCCGCCCGAAACTCGACCGGATCTACTTTCCGCCAACAAACGGCGCGGGAAGGTTGTACAGACGGGCGAGTTGCTCCCGCAGATACAACAAATCCGGGCGCGCGCCCAAGTCCGCCGCGTCGGCGCCGTCGATCTCGAAATACGACGCGCCCAGCCACAGCCCGAACGCCAGGGCGCGGCGGAAGCGTTCGGCCGAGGCATCCGTCGGGGCGCCCGTTGGAGCGTTGGAAGGAGCGCTCGCCGGCCGCGATTCCGCCGCGCCCCCGGCAATCCGCGGCGCCAATCGAACGCCGACCTGGATCGTTCCGCGCGCCGCTCGAATCGCCTCGCCCGCGGGCCGGAGGCGTTCCAGCGAATCGCGGTCGCCGGTGATGTCCAAGGCGACAAGGGCCAGCCGCGCGCCCAGCTTGGAACGCAACGCGTCGATCGCCATCGCGATCCGATTCGCGCCGTCGACCGCAGGAGGCAACACCGCGTAGAACGTCAGCGGAATCCCGGGAAACGCATCGTCGAACAACGAGGCCATCTCCAGCGCGTCCTGGTAAGGCGTCTCGCCTTGCGACGGCTTCGGTTTGGGTCGGAACGAGCGGGTGATGGCTACGGCGGCCACCCGCGGCTCCCCGGCGAAGCGCGCGCCGAACGCGTGGACAAAATCGTCCCACGCGCTCTCGGCCTCATCCAGCGTGACCCAGTCGGGAGGCGGCCCCACTACCGAGAGGACCGCGCGCTTGTTGGCGATGGCCAATAGCGCCAGCGACCGCTCGAAATACGTCCAATCGAAGGCGCCGCGCTCCGGCTGCAATTCCGCCCACCGCGCCTCGAGCGCCGCGCCGGACAGCAGCGGGTTGGCCATTCGCTGCGGCGACAGCGGCTGCATGACGCCCGGCCGCTCGAAGATGCCGGCCAGAGTCGAGGACGTCGGAGTCTGAGCGGGCAAAGAAGCCCCCCACAATATCAACAACCCCGCCGCGCCAACCGCACGGCTCTCGCATTGGCCGCCGGGGGAGCGAAGGATGGCGACGGGGGGACCTCGGCGTCGCTCGATCCCCACAGGGTGGATTACGTGGCCCGGCGGCTGTTGGGGCTGGTCGCGCGGCCAGGGGATGAATTGACGTCGAAGACGATCCCGGGTAGTTCCGTGCAAGGCCGTCTGCGCCTGAACAAATCGGAGTATGAGATCGGCGAGCCAATCGCGGCGACGTTCACGGTCACGAATATCGGCCAACAACCGATCCGGTTTGACACGGGTTGCGATTACCGGTCGGGGCGGGAGCAGCGTTTCTCGTTCGATGTGACCGATGAGAACGGGCGAAGAGCGCCGGATGCGCTGGCCCAGTGGACGCAATTCGGCCTCCAAGGCGGACTGGGATCGGAGGGGTCGCTGGGTCCGGGACAGTCGTGGAGCCACACGGTTCTCCTGAATATGTATGCCTGCCCGCGAACGCCGGGCGTCTATGCCGTGAAGGGGCGCTACCGGTATCGCGACAACACTTCCGATGCGGCCGGGGCCGCCGGGGTTCAACGGGAAGCCGTGATCTTTCGTCTCCTCGATCGCCAGACGGCTATGTCCGATAGCGCGCTGAGGAAGTTCCAGAAGAAATACGGCTTCGACGATTTCCACCCAGTGCTCCTATGGGGCGTTCGGGGATTGAAGAAAGACATCCCGGCGATCCTCGAGGTGATGCGGACCGGCTCGACAAGCGGGCGCTATTTTCCTCCCATTCCGGAACGGGCAAAGCAATGCGCCGAGGGATGTGCGGCGTTGGGCCTCATGTTCATGCCGTGGAAGGAGGATGCATATCGTGGACTGAGCGCGGCCATTGCGGCGGGAGTTCCCAATGAAATCTCCGGCAATTTCACCATCGCATACTGGAGCGCGGCGGGTCCGGAAAGTGTGGGAGCCGTGGAGGAGCATCTGGATCACCCGAACTCCCTGGTGCGGCAGCTTGCCTTGAAGACCGCTCTGTCCCTGGGCGGCCCTCGCGCGTCGGAGCGGTTGGCCGAGGCGCTTCGATCGCCAGCCATTATGGTGAGGGATCGGGCGCAAGAGGGCGCCAGCCTCTACCTTTCCCACACCATTGGCTACCCTGAATGCCGGGTCGAAGGTCTAACCAAATCTCACGTGGAAGAATACCGTTCGGCCTTGATGACCGCCACGCACGACGAACCGACCACGATGATCCTGCAGCGCTTGGTCTGGGGATTGTCAAATGGGCCAGAGATTCCCTTGGATCTCATTCAGCGCGTTCAAGACGAACCCGATCCGATACGGCGGCAATGTATGCTCGAGCCGATCAAGGTGGAACCGCTCCTCCTTCACAGGAGTCTATCCAAGGATTCCCGCGAAGCGCTGCTTTCGCTCTTGCGCGCAGAGTTGGAGCGGGAGTCCGTAGCTAAAGCGCAGGCGGACGCTATGATCATGCTGGGCTTCCTGGGCGACGAGGACGCCAAGGATAGGCTGGTCGAGAATCTCTCTTCGGCCAATGAGACGTTGCGCGCCGCGGCCGCGTTTGCGCTCTTCACCTTGCGCGATGAGGGGCACTTGGACGCATGCATTGACGTCTTGTCCGCGAACCCTCACCGATTCCACATGGAGTTCCGTGAGTTAAGCCGACTGCGAGGAATGTCATCTCCCGGGGCGATCACGGGGTGGCCTGACTACATCGGAAGGCCCTGGAGAGCGGAGGATAGCGAGCAGTTCACACGTTACTTCCAAGCGGTCTGGCGGCGAACGCTGATCCTGATGGACGAGGCGGTTGGGGGCGCCGTTCCGAGGCTGGGGGAAGTTCCGGAACCTTCCATCAACAACGGCCAATGCCCCGCCGACCGAACCCATCAATGGCCGAAGGACAACCCCCTGCTGCGCTACGCCCCCATGTGCCCCTATTGCGGGGAGCCGCTGGAGATGCGCTCGGCAGCCAATGAGTAAGGCATTCCTTCTCGCGCGCTCGGTTTCATCATCGACGCGTCATGCGGCCAAGTTCCAAGTATGGCCTCAGGATGAGCAGTCGACTCGCGAACCGGTCTGGATTCTTGGCGTCAATGGGCGCCCGGGCGATTGGCTCGGTTTCGAACTGGTCGCCCCGCGGCAAGCTCCTGCTGCTCCTGTTGGGGATGACGGGATTGCGCGCGTGGATGGCAGTCTCTATTCCCCTATTGGGCGGCGAAGCCTACTACTGGCTTTGGGGAAGGTTTCCCGCGGCGGGGTACTACGACCATCCGCCGATGGTGGGGTATATATCCCGCATTTGTTTCGGATGGATCAACGGGTCGCCCTTGGCCGCGCGCTCGGGGCCGATCCTCCTGGGCTTCGTTTCCGCTCTTCTCGTTTATCAACTGACACTTGAACTGTTCCAGAATTCGCGGACCGCCTGGCGAGCGGCGGCGTTGTTCTCGCTGGTCCCCATCTTCGACGCGATGTGCGTGTTGATCGAGCCGGACAACAGCCTCCTGCTGTTTTCCGTCCTGACATGGCTGTTGTTCTGGAAAGCATTGCAGCGCGAGTCGAGCCTTGGCCTCTGGGTCTTGGCGGGACTGGCCGCGGGGCTGGCGTTGTTGAGCAAGCTGCATGCGTGGGCGCTCTTGCCGCCTCTGTACGGGACGCTGCTCTTTTCCCCTTCGAAGCGGCGATTGCTCAGACAGGCCGGGCCGTGGTTGGCCGTTCTCGCGGCTCTCGTGGTTGTCTCCCCGAACTTCCTCTGGAACAGCCGCCACGACTGGGTCACTTACACTCATGCCTGGCGCCGGTCGGGCCTCCAGCGACCGTGATTTCAACTCGGCTATGTGGTGGATTACGTCGGCGGCGCGGCGCTGACGCTTTCGCCCCTGCTGTTCGGCGCGCTGGCGGCCGCGGAGACATTGCTCCTGCATGCGGGACCGCAAGTCGTCTCCGTTTTGCCGGCCGATCTTCAGGTCTCTTGCTTCGGCAGGACGCTTTCCATGGCCAGAGTGAAAGCGAATATGGCGGGGTGGAGAGAGATCGGAGAAGCGGCCCGGCAGATGCGCGACGCGATGAACGCAAGCGCCCCTGCCGTCATCATGGCCCCCGGCGAGCATCTGACGGCCCACCTGGCGTTCTATTCCGGGCGGCCGAAGGAGTGCTTCGCGCTGGAGGCGCGCGAAGCGCACAACTACCGGCTGTGGTTCGAGGAAAGCGGCGGGTTGAAAGGCGTGAACGCGGTCGTCCTCGTCGTCAACACCGACGACGAAATGGAAAGTTCGGCGCTGGCGCACAGTTACGCGCATTACCTGAAGCGCCTGAAAACCCTGTTCGACGCCGTGGAGCCTGCCCCTCCCCTGGTCTGCTATACGGATAGCCGCGTCGAGCTTGGCAATGCAATCCAGCCGGAACACCCCGCGCTGCGCGAGTTCTTCATTTTCCGCTGCTATGGGTTCGGGGGACGGATGGCGGCGGAACCGAAGCCGAAATGAAAGATGAAATCCGCTGTGGGGATGGGGCGGGGCGCGCGGGAGGCCTTCGCGCGAATCCGAGTTCCTGGAGCGTCGCCTCGTCGAATCGCGCCTCCGGCACGATGTCCGGCGGATCTTGGGCGGTGGATGCGCCGGGCTGACTGCGCTGTTTGACCAGGATCGCCGCACAGATGGAAGCCAGCCGTTGCGCGGGACAATGGACCCACAGCAGCGCGCCCTCGGCGCCGAACTCGCCCAGGCTGATGAAACCGACCTGCTTTGCCTGAGCGAAGCGGCGAATGGCGTAGGCGAACTTGAGCGTGTTGGTGTCCGGCACGGCCAGCAGGAGATCGCCCTGGGCCAGGTCGGCGAAATCCTCGTCGAGGGCTTGTTTGACTTCCGCGGCGTTGCGGCAGCCGCCGGGATCGAGAACGCATTGCCGGACCGCCGCTTGCCGGAGAGACGATCCCTTCCATGCGTCGAGGAATTCGCCCATGAACCGTTCCGCGCCCGGCGCCTCCTGAGTGCGGACGATTCCGAGCGACCGGGGAGCCGGTTCCAGTTCGCACAGGGCCTTGAGAACCGTCGGGCCCCTGGGCAGGGTTTCCAGCACGCAGGTGTCTGACGAATCCCGGTCCAGCCTCTCGGGGGACGACGGGAGCATTTCGCGCGATTGCGTGATCACGATTTTCGGGCAGGGGCACGGCCTCGCGCACCGCGCCACGGCGGCGTCCAGGCAGACGATCGCGAGCGGGCGCTCCCCGTCGGCCCCGGCGGCCAAACGCTCGGACAACGCGGCCAGGTCGCCCATCGCGCCGATGGAAGACACCTGTAGAGGCTCATCCGTGGCCGCAGCCTGGCAGGCCCTTTGCAATTCCTCGCAAAACTCTCGACTGGCCTTTGTGGGAAAGGAATAGAGCACGAGAACAACCGCGCGGCCCGCGAAAACCGGTTCCGGTTGCGCGAAACAAAGCGGGCCCATCAGGCACAGCCCCGCCATCGCCCCGGCCAAGCTCCCCAAAGCGACCCGCGCCGGTCCGGCGAAACACATAGGACGATCCTCCCGAGAACCGCGCCGCTACTCCCCGCCCTTGTCGATCCGCGTGGTCGGCGGCTCCGACGTCCAGGTCAGCTGCATACGATGCGCGCGCAGCTGCTCGGGCGGGGGCTCGGACGACCCCGTGTCGACGATCTTCGGCGTAATGAATAGGAGCAGTTCCGACTGAACCATCTCATGCGATGTGCTGCGGAAGAGGTGCTTGATCAGAGGGACCTCTCCGAGGATGGGCGCCCGCTTGATGGTCTCCCGGCGTTCTTCCTCAATCAGCCCTCCTCCCGCGAGGGTGTGGCCGTCTTGCACGACCACGCTGCTTTGCGCCTCGGACCGGTCGACAATGGGAACGTTGTTCGGGCTGAGCCCTTTCAGACTGCTCACCTCTTCGAACTGCGCGGGATCGCCGACGAACGGCTTCAACGCCGCCCACAGATCCGCCGCCACCGCGTGCTGCAAGGAAACGACCCTCGTTTCCTGTTTTTGATCGATTTGGCGCAGCAGCGCCTCGATCCCCTCGAATCGGTTGGGCATGTCCGAGACGACGATTTGGTTGCTGGCCGCGTCGGCCATCGCCCGCCCCTTGGGCGAAAGCGCGGCGGCCAGCAGCGGCGCCGCCTGGGCCGCCCGGGCGTATTGCAGCGGAAACACCCGTTGCTCCATCTCGGCCCCGACGCGCAGATCGTACTCCTCCTGCGTCATAATGACGATGGTGTTTCCCTCGCGCGTCAATCGGTAGCCGTTGGCTTCGACGATCTTCTGCAGGGCCGTTTCCGCGTCGATGTCTTTCAGGTAGGCGAAGACTTTCCCTTTGACGTCCTTGCCGGGGATGATGTTCCACTCCGTGGTGTCGCTCATGATTTTTGAGAGGTTCGAGATCTCCATACTCCGGAAGATCCAGAAACTCGATCCGGGCGGTCCCGTCCGCCCGGACGGCCCCCGCGGCTTTGGCCGCCTCGGCCGCCTTAGAAGGCCCAATGGCCTTGCCAGGCCTTGCCGCCTTCCTCGGCGGCTCATACGCGGCGAAGGAGCCCCGCGGACGCCACGCCGCCATTGCCAGCGACAGGGCGAGAATGCAATAGACCGCGCGTCCCAACGTCATCGGGCTTCTCCTTCCAGCGTTCATTCGGTGGATCGGATCAACAAACCCGCGTTGGTCTCCGTTCGATCCGCATGGCTTGGGGGAGCCCTCAGGGGCAACGCCGCGGCAGGCGCGGCAAGGGGCTTCCTTCAAAGGAATTCCCGGGGCGCTTCCCGAAAGCTCGCGACGCCGGCCACGCCGTTCCCCCAAGCCACGTCCTCGAATCGGGCGCCGCCGGCTTGCCCGAGGCGCTTGCTCCTCGAACGAACCGTCCGGGATTCGCCCGCCGACCCAAACCTATCCGTAGTTGTATTCACGAGAAAAGCAGTTGAAGAATAGCGACCCGCTCGCGCGATTCCTCAGTGCGCATGATACTCGCCGATCTTCGATTGCATTATCAAGTTTTATCGAAGCTACGCAACTGCATTGAGCGCATCCCGCCCCGCAACTCGCCGCGCCGCACGGGCCGAAACCGCTCCCTGGCGGGATGCGCCGAACTGCATCCCGATGAAAGGAAACCGTCGGTGGGAAGAAGCGCCGCCTTCGTCTCCCGGCGCGCGTCAACGCTGCCCGCGCGGCGGTTCTCGAACGCCATACGCCGGGCGAAGGAGAGTTCTGGTGAAGTCGCCTGATGCGGCAAGCAGGACACCGCCGCCGGGATTGGGAGTCCGCGCCCCGTCCCCCGCGACGAACACGCGCCCCGCTCCGATCGCCAAAAGCTGAAAGGGCGAAGCCGGCTATTCCGCGGGCTTCCTCCTGGAACGCCGCGGCCGCAAGGCCGCCGTCGACAGGGCGACCGTGGCGACTCCCGCCAACGGCGCCACAATCCAGAGCGTCCCGTTTCGGTCCGAACCGCCGCCGGGTGGTGACGCCGACGCTTCCACGAGCGGCGGCGCCACGGCGGGAATCGGCGATCTCGGGGTCTGTCGAGCCGCGCCGGCGTTCTTCCGGCGCGGGGGTTTCGACTTCGCCTCGGCCAACGGAAAGTCGTCCAAGGGGGGCGGAGACTCCGGCAGCAGGCGGGCGTTCGGATAGCGCTTCTGCGCCGCGCCGAGCTTCAGAGCGTTGACCGGGTCATTCAGGGGGCCGGCGGCCATTCGGACGTGCTCTTCGAATCTCGCCTTGAGCTGTTCATACCTTTCCTTGCGGAGAAACGCCAGCGTTCGTTCCTTGTCCGGCTCCGGAATCTCGGCCCATTCGTGGGGAGCGAACTCGATCTGCGAAGGCTGGATGGAGAAAAACCGCAAGAACGTCTCCAAGGCCAGATCCCCCTGGAAAGTGGAAATCTGCGCCTCGCCGAGGAAAAGCAGAGCGATCAACTCGTTGGGCCAGTACTTCCCATCCCCGCGCTTCTCCCGATAGGCAAGGGCTCTCTGGAACGCCTCCAGGGCTTTTTCGGGCTCATAGGTCTCCCGCGATTCGTGTTGAAATTGCAGATGTACAGTTGGCCGACACGCAACAACAGATCCACGTTTTGCGGATTGTCGGGATCCTCCTCGACCGCCTGGAAATACAAGTCGATCGCCTTCTGGCGATCGATCTCCTGAGGCCGGCCATAGCCGCAGTCGTGGCTGCGAGCTTCCGCCGCCAAGCGGTCGTATTCCGTGTTCGCGTCCGACTCCGCGAACGCCAGTCCCGGAATCGCGGCGAGAAGGACTGCCGCGGCCAACAGAGCTTCCCATAGTTTCATCCGGCCGTCTCCCACAGCTGCGCCGAACGGACTCGCGTCGCCTGACACGCCTCGCGCCTCTTCCAATCCGCCCCCTGCCGCGACACCCCGCAGGCGGGCGAAAAACCTACTTCTTTAGCATCTCCAACATAATGGCGTTCACCCGCCGGGTATTGCTATCCTCTTTCAGGAGAAAACCTCCTCCGCGCAGGGCGATGTTGCGGTTCGCGAAGAACAACTCCCGGGTTTCCGGAAACTTGCGGATCTCCTCTTGCGCTGCCGCGTCGGAAAGCGCAACGCCATAGTCCGTGGCAAAGGCCTGCAGTCTCTTGGTATTCATCGCTTGAATGACAACGTGTTCCCGTGGGGCGCTTTCTGTCTTCTCGGGCAGAATCAGGTCTTTCGAGGCGACTGTGTACACGTCATCATAGGAACGCACTGGTTGCACAGGATCCAGATACGCGACATACTGATGAGAGGCGGCGTCCAGGTATAGAACTCTGAGCTCGGGCTCGGACTCGTGCGCGAGGCGCCGGTAGGCGACAAGGGCCACATCTCCTTCGGCGATCCGCGCATAGGGCTGAATGTCCGCCGGCAAATACTGCGCTCGAATGACGCCGCTCATGGAGCCGCGCAGGCTCTGCAAACGACCCGCCGGAGAATCCCGGGTCATCTTGTAGTGAGACAGACCGCGCAGGAACGCTCCGAAATCCGCGCGTATGTCGGTAAACGCGGCGAGCGACCAGCCGCGGTTCAGCCGCTCCAGAATCGGCACGTCGATCTCGTCAAGCCCAGAGAAATCCCATCGGCTGAATCCAACAAGCGTCTCCTCCGCGGCAACGCCTCGAAGAACGACCCCAACGAGCGTGGAAGCCAAGATCAAAGCAAAAAACGCATGTGGTCTTGACGAAATGCACGTAGTCATCGCCATATCTCCTTTCGATGTGACATCCGGCGCTCCAAAGGGGAAAAGCCCTTCTCTTCATGGGGCCGTATAGTCATCCCACAGTGCCGGCGGCCAGGAGAGCCACGGAATGCGCGGCTCCGCCATCCACATAGACCCAACAGCTGTAATCGCCGATTCCGTATTCCACGCGGTATCGGAAGTTGTCCACCGTCACGGTCTGCCTCTTCACGCTATTGTCCAGATTGTTGCTGCCGCTCCCGGCCAGCGACATGGCCGGCGTAATCTGGCCGCTGAACGCGCCGGCGGTAGCATCGTAGTCCAACGTCCCTCCTGCGTCCACTTGCACGCTGGAAGGGTACGTCAAGCCGAGTTGGACGGACGGCGTCCTGGGCGATCTCCAGCGTCGCCGCCGCTGCCGCCGCGAACGCCGAGGGCAGCGCCAGGTTAACCGCCGAAGCCATGGCCATGACACACGCGAAGCGCATCGGAACTCGCCCTTTCGTGCGACTCTATCCTCCAGGTTCCTGCCGTCTTCTCCGCCCCCCATTTCCCCTTCGGACACACGCG